>SOKL01000264.1 GCA_004376265.1 Candidatus Thorarchaeota archaeon | reverse complement strand
GGGGAGCCCGTCTGAGGGGCTCGATTATTAGTAGACCTCTCTTGGGCTCTCTCTAAGGCGATCAGGTAGCTGGCCACCTTCACCTAGGACTTCAAGCTCGTGGTCTCTTCCATACCGACCACCGTCGTTACACAAGAAACCGGTCTTTGTGATGCCTCTTGCTTGGCGCTCAGCAGCACGTCTAATAATCATTGTTTTCCCAGATGGGACTGTCATTACCAACTTCTTCTGTCCTTCATCAACGACCAGCAAAATAGTATCATCACTTGCATTGCGTGTGGTTTCGAAAAACTGAGATGTTGACTCATTAAACTCAAGGTATATTGGCATTTAGAATCATAGCCTCCAACTGGCTAGTTCTGCTAGAGTGGTTTTTGCGAGCATATTAATGAATCTGGCGCGAGTCCTTACCGTATATTTCTCATAGATTTCCATCATAGAAGATGTGCCGTCCCACAATGGGCGCATACAACTGCATCATCAAATTCCCCGGGGAGGGGAAGAGGTGCTGCACAATTCTGACACTTGAGGTCACGAAGCTCAGACCGTTTCTCAGGGGGAATATTCAATTTGAAGACACGTTCAGCAACATCCTGAATGGTCTTTCCTATTTTCTGAGCGGCCTTTGCAATGGAACTTCGTTCTGGGTTGCTAAGTGAACCAAGTCCAACTGCTTGGAAGAAATTCCCAATTGCTCTGCCAATTTTTCCAAACACTGACCCAGCTTTCCAAGCCATAACATCTGAAACATGTAATTCTAGTAATTCGGAATCTGGATTATCCGGAATCTCATACCCTCGGTTCCAATCAGTTCGCTGTGGTCGTTTCTGTGAGAGAGCAAGACCACAACTCGGACAGAACAATTGCCATTCCTTTCCAAAGAACCCTTTTCGCATCTTCCTCTCACCGACATTGTACCAACATCTCTTGTGTGCTAGACTCTGGCAATTAGGACATGAGAAAAGATGATACATATCAGGCTTTGCTTGAACTTTTTGACCGGTGTGCATTTTGAGATAAGCCAAGTCTTTCGATGTATTGTTGAGAAGATATTTGCCACAGATAAAGCAAGTTCTACCATCAAGTTTGTTCATTTTTTCAGTGGTTAGTCTCACACTCTGATCCTCAATAATTTCTAAAACATGAGGCAATAAGAATCTTCCATCTGAGGAATTCGAAATGCTCATAGAAAGATGAACAAAGTAATTATGATACTTGGTTATATTAGGGGCAACGGAATGGAATCAATGGCGGTTACACACCATGTTCGAATACGTCCAAGAGAGGGAATCAACTAGTCCCCTTACTACAAGAACAATGGTCTATGTCATAATAATAGGAGAATCGGATAAAGATGATCCTGAGAAACTCTCAGAGAGGGGTGAGAATCAGGTGACGGAGATTGCCATGTCTCGAGTTGTTGCAGGTGTGAGAAGGATCTATTCAGCAACTTCCAAGTTAGCTTTGAGCACATCAAAGATACTTGCGGAAGAATTCACTGCTAAAATTCAGAAGAGAAAGTGTCTTGATGATGTCAACATAGGAAAGAAATCTGATACACACCAAGCACTCCTAGAGATGTGGAAGAATGAGGAATACGAACCTAATGATGGAGAATCATTTGTACTGGCACGTGAGAGATTTGGTGAGTGCATGAATGAGATTGCCAGTAAACATTCAGGAGATGTCTTTGCTGTAGTCACACACCCACTCATTGGAGTTCTATTCCATTCTCTGGTAACAGCAGCCCCCCTCGATATTGATAATTGGCTCTCGTCTGGATACGCGTCTTGTGCATCCTATGAATTTTCTCGTAAAGGGTGGAGTGAAGTGATGCCGACTGATAATAGCTATCTGAGCGACCCAACATCTGTTGCAGATGGATATCCTGAAGGTCACTTCGATTAGTTGTGAGAAAAACAAGTGCGGCTCAGGCCAGACCACAATCGGTCCGACCTGCTTAGCCGCGGTTATGTCAAGGATGTCTACCTTCTTCTATAAAAGACACAAACTAGGACCACTAGAGCTACAACGCCTCCGACTGCTAAGTAGAGAATCATTGAATCTCCGCCACCAGGTAGTGTCGGACCAGTTGTTGTTCCGGTAGTCTGGAATGCGCTTGTGTACGCAACGAAGATTGGATCGCAGATAATCTCCTCACCACCCCAGTGCTCATAACCCGAAGTCATGAACAGCATTGACGCATCAACCGTCCAATCAGTTACTGACTGTCCAGAGGTGGATTGATACATTGCGCTGAAAGCACCGATTGGTACAGTGGATGAACCAGACGTGTGTACAATACCATGCCCATCGCCACCCCAAGTGTATGGGAGACCTCCCATTGTGACGTTGGCAAATGGGCTGTTGGCATGTCCAAACTGGTAGTACTCTGCACTTGTACTCTCAGCATTAGTGTCAGTTATCGGGCGTTGTCCAACAGTACGTTGTGTCCGACCGGTTGTTCCTAGAACTCCAAAGAAGTTCACAGCAAGGCTCCGCTCATTCAGAACACTCTGATCGAACCTGTCCAAGGTGAAATCACCTATTTTCTGGTCGATTTTGAAGGAAACTGCATGGTTCCACTTCGACGCATCGAGAGGATCATATGTGACAAGATCTACGTTGAATGATATGTCAAACGCCATCTCATCAACGGTAGCATGTGAGATCGCATAATCAAAATCATTCTGGTTCAGATCAATCGCACCCTCGTAGGATTCGCGGAAAGCCCAAGGACCTCGGACTCCTCGTGAGTGTTCAATCTGGAGAGGATAGATTGTAACATCTACATCGTGGATTGACACTCCGAAAGAAACCTCTGTGTCTGGTGAAACAATGACCTCACCAGTTCCATTGACAGCCCCGAATGGTTGTCTAAATTCAATCGACCCAACTGAATCGATCAGTATCAGATGAGTAACTTCATCTGTCACCAATTGACCATCTTCGAAGTAGAAATCGGGTGCCATTGGAGACGCACCTAATGGGTCATCATTGAAGATGAGAAGACCAGCATATTGAGCTCTGAAGTGTGCTGCCAAGCGACTGCTATCTGATACAGATACCATGAATGATTGGTGTGTTCCCCAGAAGAACCAAGTGTTGGTCCAAGTATTACTATCCAGACCGGTTATTCCACTCAGATCGATTGTTCGATTCTCTGTCATCCAGGCAACATACTTGTATTCTGGTCTAGCTATATCTACTGCATTATCAGCCCAAAGCTCATTGCGGATATTATCAAGCTCGCTCTGACCAACTGGTGACATATCAGCATGATACCAGTAGAAGGTCTCGTTAGCTTCGAAGGCCATCTCTAACTCGATCATTCCCATCCAGTTGGCTGACCAAAATTCATCACCAGGTCGTCCAGGTGTGGGTTCAAACGCTACTCCAACCTCCATTTTATCGATTGAGCGGTTTCCCCAATCATGCCAATATCCAGTTCGTTTGATGAAGTATTGGTCATCAGTGGTGAACACGTTGCCATCAAGGTCAATTGCCCCATCAGATGTGATTACCCACCTCTGAGGTTCAAAGAAGTCAACTGCACCAAGGATGAAGTGGGCTGGACTCCAGATGACATCGCTCGCTACTTCTTCATTGAAAGATTCAGTGTTGTTACCTGGTTCGGGTCCAGCTGGGTAAAGTACCCAGGTGTTCAGACCTGCAAGTGATGCATTCAATTGCCACCATCCAAGACCACCCGACGCGATGTGTGCTGAACT
>SOKL01000356.1 GCA_004376265.1 Candidatus Thorarchaeota archaeon | reverse complement strand
TATTCGATGGCTTGTAACGATGCTGGAGAATAATGCAGACCCATATCCCCCTCCAAAAGAATAATTGACATCATAATCGTCATCATTCTCGTCATGAAGAAACGTGGTGGTAGCAAGTAGGTTCATACTTGTTGGATTGAGAGGATAGACCTCTCTATGCATACTTCTTTCTTATTCTATTTGTAGAGAATTTACTGTCTTCTGCGAAGACCTAAATATGCCACTGCGACTTGACGGATAAGAAATAGTCTGCGCGTGAGGAGAATCGTATAGAGCAAGGATTATTCCTAGTTATCTGACTGCACGCCGCGGGCAGGAATGGAGACTTAACTTGAACAAGAAAATTGGAATTCTGAGTATGTTCTTTGTTGCAATGTTTGTTTCATCGCTCTTTGTGAGTGTAGGTGTGATGACATTACCTCAAGCTCCTCAGAATCAAGAAAATCAAGGATCGTCACTTGCAGCATATCCTGCAGTTGATCTCGATAAACGAAACTCCCCAGTTTCTATACTTGTCTACACTCAGTTTGCTGACACAACCTCAGCAGCTCCATATAACGAGTTCAGAAACACTATGGATTCAATAGAGGCAACATATGGTGAGCAGTTACGGTATGATAATCTAACCACATATACACAGCTTTCTGCAATGGTCTCAGATTATGATATTCTCCTATTGCCTGAGCAGGAAAATATGAATGTTTCAGATTTGAATGTGATCGCGAGTGCATGGACAAGTCCACTTACGGCATTTGTAAATGATGGCGGAATTGTTATTGCATTGGATTGTAATGGCGCACCTGCGTCAGACATCACTGATGGTCCAACAATGCAGATACTGAATGAAACTGGACTTATGACAGTCTATAATGCTAATGATGGATTAGGATGGACAAATAATCGAGTCAATACTTCAGATGCACTTGCTCGTGGAGTTGAGGGTTCTTGGCCCGCACCTGACGGCTCAGTGTACTTTGATACCACCGATGCTACCATTGTAGTTGATGATGGTGCTCATGCAGTAGTAGCTCACAAGATTATTGGTGCAGGACATGTTGTATTGTTAGGTTTCGATCTTTGGACTCGAGAAACTAACTCCGACATTCTTCTGGCCAATGCTATTCGACTTCACAGACACGTTGTTTTCGATGATTCTCATGCTCAACCATTTGAAATAGATGCTGAGTATTCTGGACTTGCTGAATACTTTGCTACTAATGGTTTTGCTGTTTCGAGTATGAGTAGCTTCTCAGAAGACTATCTTGCTGCATGCGATATTTTGGTTTTGACCCTATGTTATGTTCAATATTCGGCAAGCAATATCTCAGTTATTGCAAGCTTTGTGGAGAATGGTGGAGGTCTCTTTGTGGCCTCTGACTGGGGTACTTGGGGCAGTGAAACAGATGACCTCATTCAGAATTTCGGTTACGTTCGTTACGACTCAGACGCATTGAACGATACGGATGATGCCATCATACCATTCTACCTCCCATTCGATGGTGAGAATATCCACAATCACTCAATCAATCTCAAAGTGAATAGAGTTGAAATCTGGGCAGGAGCTGGATTCCATCAAATACCTGATGATGCAGATGTTCTCATCAAAACTGATGGTGATGGCACTGCTGACGTGGATAATCTCCCAATAGCAATTGCTTCAACGCATGGAGATGGACGAATCGTAGTATTTGGTGACTCTAATGCGCTCAAGAATGATGATACAGATTCTGATGGCACAGATAATTGGGAAGACAGTGCAAATGAAATCTTCTTCCTTAATACAATTAGATGGCTGTCAGCAGCTGGAATTGAGGAAAAGGTAATAGTATTTGATGAATCTCATTCACCAAACTTTACACTTGGTATTTCTTTTGAAGGGGTAGCTCATTTTCTCACTGAAAATGGTTATACAATCAAGTGGATGAGTGATTTCTTACCTGGAATGCTGGACGTTGCTGATGTCCTCTTTTTAGTGGATGGCACGGTCAACTACACAACAGGTGAGTTAGCTCAAATAGTATCATTTGTTTCTGATGGTGGGAGTCTGTATGCAACTGGAGCCTATGGCGATGCTCTATTAGAAGCTTCATTAGTCGCTCAAGAGTTTGGCTTTGGAAGTGGTAGTATTGACTATCTAAATGACACTGATGATACAATAGGTCCTTCAGGCTACATCCGCTATGACGGTGCTAATATTGGAAATCATCCTATCACTCAGGGTATATCTGAGCTTGAGTTCTACTTGACTGGGACTATCGAAACACCTGGTGGATCGATCACTCCTATCATTACAACGGATGATGATGGTACGAGCGATTACCTGAACGGAGATCCAGCAGATGGTCTGACTATCGCGGCGACAACTCTGTTTGATAAGGGACGTGTGTTCTTCTCAACTGAATACGTGTCAATGCATGGCACCTCGGATCACGACAGCGATGGGACATCAACATTGTACGAGGTCGACAATTGTCTGTTCTATCTAAACGTCTTCGAATGGTTGACTGAGGACCGTGCTCCAACAGTTGAAGTACTCTTCCCGAATGGTGGAGAAGTATTGAATGGAACAGAAACTGTCACCTGGACTGCTGTGGACTTTGACGATGATGCAATGACATATGACCTGTACTTCAGTGATAATGGCGGTTCTAGTTGGTTCATCTGGGAAATGGATTTAGTGGCAATGGAGTACGAGTGGAACACTACCCTAATGGGTGATGATACACTATTCATGGTCCGAATAGTTGTCACAGCCAATGGGGTTTCTTCTGAGGACTCATCAGATGCTACTTTTGAAATCGATAACATAGAGGATCCTGTGCTCCCACCTCCAGATGATTTGACCTTGATAGTTCTATTAATCGCTGGAGTGTTTGTCGTTGTCATATTGTTTGTCTTGATCAAACGTAGGAAGTGACATATTCTTCTTAGGAGTGGGAGATTAGACATCTCCCTCCTCCTTCCTCTCTTTTTGCGGTGGATTAAAAAGATTGAACCTTACAACTACATGAGAATGCTATGGCTCCAACTGATATTCTACGACGAGAGTTCAAACATGGTAGAGTTGCCTACGGTTTTCAGTGGAACATAGCACATCACAAGGGTCTTGGACATGAGAAGGGTGATTCCTCATCCCTTTGGGCACACCTGAACTCGATTCACATCGGCAAAGTCCCACAACTTCCCTTTGATGATCCCTTCTATAATAGAGCTTCAAAACTGCGTCTCTCAGAGATGTCTTCTGCTCAGAAGGTGGGTCTTCGAAAGAAGCTTGAACGTGCTGACAAAATTCAGACCAGTGTGAGTGATGACCTTGTCACGCTTCTTCGAGAGTATCATAGAACGCGAAATGATCTCAGTTATTCAGCAGGCCATGACATCATGAAGGAATTTTTGCTGAACGATCCAAAAACGGTTGCGATTGAGGTTCCAGTTTGGTCTGAAAGGTACCGTCTTACAGGACACATTGACCTAATTCGAGTTGTAGATGGAGTAGTTCATGTATGTGACTATAAACCAGGTCCACTTGAACAGACAAAGAATAGGTTCCTCTATTCAATACCCCAAGTGGCTGCATATGGTGAGTTGATGACCCACCACCTAGCTGGTACACTTCAATCTGCGTTCGAAGAACCTCTTCTTCCGAAAGTCAATTGTTCCATTTTTGATACACATGCATGTTGGCACTTCTGCGCTGAGATGTTTGTCCAGGTTGAAACGACGGGTATGATCCGGGGACTCTAAGTCTGTCC
>SOKL01000389.1 GCA_004376265.1 Candidatus Thorarchaeota archaeon | reverse complement strand
GGCATTACTACGATGCACGCCCAGATCTTGGTAACCAGCTTCTTGATGACCTTGGATTCTACATCAATTCAACCACTGGATTCAGGCTTGCACCCAATGGTGACGAATTTGATATTGAGATAGAGTATTCTAGCTTATCCGAAATTGGTGGTGGTGTGGCTCAGATCGGGGTTGATGCCCTTCAATCACTACATATTGATGCGAGCAAGAAATTGTTTTCACATCATCCCGGTTACCCTCTCAATTATGACATGATCTTCTTTGCAATCAATTATAATTATAACGATGTAGAATGGCTCGCATATGAATACTGGAGTGAATATGCAGACGATCCGGACCAAAATCCTAGCGGCTTCAGGAACGCAACCTATGACAGCTGGCGTGACCAGCTATTCTTCAGTGTAACCTATGAAGAAGTCTACGAAGCAGCTGCTGAGATGCAGAAGATTTTGCACTATAATGTACCACGACTCGTTGTATACGAGAAAACCTACATGCAGGGTTACAGGAACGACCAATTCACTGATCATGTAGAGGATCTAGGAAAATCCATCTCTGGTCCTTGGACTATGAGAAAGATCCAGAGGCTTGATGGTTCTAGAGGCGGCACTGTCTCAATCGCTATTAGCGAAATTCCTGACAGCTTCAACATCTTTGTTACCAACTCAGCTTACTCAATTGCTATCATTGAAAACCTCTGGTCTTCACTGTACTCACTCGGACCTGACCTGGTTCCGTATCCAGATCTGGCTGAATCACTGTTAGTCGAGACTCACGCTGACAACGATGCAGTTCCCGAGGGACATACTCGATTCACAATGGATGTCGTCCAGAATGCAACCTGGAGCGATGGTACTCCTTTGACTGCAGACGATGTAGCATTCACCCAAACCTACATAATCGAGACAGGTGTTTATGGAAATCCTGCAGCTCTTGACCAATTTGACTTAGTTGCGGCTTATGCACCTTCACCATACAGAGTTGTCCTCGAGTATAATTCAGAATCCTACTGGAATTTCCCCCGTTTTGCATACGACTTTATTATTCCGAAACATATCTTTAATGATATCGATGGCATTGGTTATGATGGTTGGAGTACATGGAATCCAGTATTCGACTATCTAGAGCCACACGTGACCTCAGGGCCATTCATCTTCACAGACTTTGAGATAGGAGAGTTCTACGAGATTAGTGCCAATACGAATTTTGCATACTTTCCTCAGAGTTACTACAATTCTCCAGAGGAACATGATCCGAGTACAAGTGCTACACCAGGTAATGATCCCGACCTATCAAACTCAATCACTTTAGTATCATCAGCCATCGCAGGAGCTGCAACTGTGGTCATTATCGTGATGGTAGTTGAAATCCTTCGTCACAAACATGGAGGACAGAACTAATTCAATGGACCGTGACGCACTTTCGGACCATAGAGTGCAACTCGAAGATGATTTCCTGTATAGGATTTCCAGACCTCACTAATCTGCTCTGGTGTACCTTGGGCAATAACTTCACCCCCAGCATCACCACCTTCTGGTCCTAGATCAATTATCCAGTCTGCAGTCTTGATGACCTCGAGGTTGTGCTCGACAATGATGACTGTGTTCCCTGCATCAACAAGTCGATTGACCACCCTGAGAAGGACATGTATATCCGAGGCCGAAAGCCCTGTAGTGGGTTCATCTAAGAGATAGAGCGTCTGCCCCGTGGCGCGTCTTGAGAGCTCAGATGCCAGCTTCATTCTCTGGGCTTCTCCACCCGAGAGTTGAGTTGCGGGTTGTCCAAGCTGAAGATAACCCAAACCAACATCCACAAGTGTTCGTAGCTTGTCCGCAATCTTCGGGATATCAGCAAAGAACTCGAGAGCTTCATCAATGGTGAGCGCAAGAACCTCAGTAACGTTTTTGCCCTTGTAGGTCACTTCGAGGGTTTCCCGGTCAAACCTATTGCCGTTGCACACATCACACCTCATGAAAACATCGCTCATGAAGTGCATCTCTACTCGTAGGAGTCCACTTCCCCTACATTTCTCACATCGACCATCTCGCGTGTTGAAACTGAATCGACCAGCACCAAAGCCGCGAGCCTTAGCTTCTGGCATCTTTGCAAAGAGAGTACGAATCTCCCCAAAGGTCTTCGTGTAAGTTGCAGGGTTGCTTCGAGGGGTCCTGCCAATCGGAGACTGGTCTACGAGGACCAACCTGTCAATATTCGCGATACCTTCAATCGTATCGTGCAGACCAGGTCTAGCACTTGCATTATTCATTTCTCTGGCTAATGCCTTGTAGAGTGTATCATAAGTCAATGAGCTCTTGCCAGCCCCTGACACTCCCGAAACGCAAATCAGCTTTCCGAGGGGAAATTCTACTGTGATTCCTTTCAAATTGTTAGCTCGTGCATTCCGAACAGTGATTCCCGCACCATTTCCATTTCGTCTATCAAGAGGTACTGGAATCTGTTTGGCTCCAGCTAGGTACTGTGCAGTCAAGGATTTGGGATCAGCCAACACCTCATCAGGAGTCCCTTCTGCTACTATTTCTCCACCATGTCTACCTGCAAGTGGACCCAAGTCGATGATATGATCTGCAGCTGTGATTGTGTTTCGATCATGCTCTATCACAACAACTGTGTTTCCTAGTGACCTTAGATGATAGAAAGTTTCGATCAAGCGGTCAATATCTCGTGGATGAAGTCCGATTGAAGGCTCATCTAGACAGTATAACACTCCAGTGAGCGCAGAACCAATCTGTGTGGCGAGTCTGATGCGTTGTGATTCGCCGCCGGATAGAGTCATACTCGCTCTATCAAGGTTCAGGTATTCTAATCCGACTGATTCAAGGAATCTCAATCGAGCCTGTATCTCCATCAGGACAAGCTCAGCAATCTTGAGGTTACGTTCTGAGAGCGTGATGTTATTGAAGAACGTCGCTGCTTGTTCGATAGTCATTGCTGTGATTTGGTCTATTGGTTTATCATCAACTGTCACTGCAAGACTTTCTGGTTTCAACCGCCTTCCACCGCATGACTCACACTTACTCTTCCTTGAGAGCTCATTAGCGATACGTCGAGCCCACCATTGATACCACGTTTTTTCACTGCCTTTTGAGCGATCAAACAAGCGTTCAAGCCATGGAACAATACCAATCCATTTACGTTCGATTTCCCAGTATGACTCTTCACCCTCCATTGTATAGGCGAGCATCAAATTGGGACGACCCCACATGAAGCATTCAATCTGAGTCTTTGTGAAATCCTGGTACTTTGTGTCTAGAGTAAAACCCTTCACTTCTCCTAGAGTCTGAAGGCGTTTCAAAAACCAAACCCTCTCTGACCCGTTGATCTTGCGGCTGATGTCTCTCACAGTCATTTCCTTGTTAGGAACGATGAGATCAGGGTCGATTGCCATCGTGACTCCGAGTCGATTGCAAGTTGGACAAGCTCCATCAGGTCGATTATGGGAGAATGCCTTAGGTCCTAGTTTGTCGTACTGGATTCCACATTTCGGACACATGAGGGATTCAGCGAACACAAGGTCAGGTTGATTCTCTCGAGCGACGATAGCTGAACCTTCACCAGTTTCTAATGCTGTTTCTAATGAACCTATCAACCGCTCGCGATTCTTTTGACTCACATCTAATCTGTCAACAACAACTTCAATGTCGTTCTTTTTTCTCGCATCCAATTGAAGACCCTCAATCTTGTGGACTTCACCATCCACTCGGACACGTGCGAATCCACTTTTGAAGAGACCC
>SOKL01000270.1 GCA_004376265.1 Candidatus Thorarchaeota archaeon | reverse complement strand
TGATAATGAACATAAAACCAACTGTCAGCAGTATCTGAGCGATAGGATTACCGTAAAGCCGTCGAATTGTAAAGAACTCTATTCCTCCACCAATAAGAGCCAGAACTGCTGTGGCTCCAAGGGCACTTACAATAAAGGCTGTGACTGACAAGGCAAATTGATTAGCTCCGAAGATAAGATAGAACGGTAGGGCTGGGTCTAGGAAAACGGCCTCGGTTCCGATATAGATTACGAAACCCATGAAACCTCCCAACATAAAGAACGCACCGTGCGCGAAATTGATTACGTCACATAGACCAAAGATCAAGAAGAAACCAGAGACCATCAAGAAGAGCAACATGCTGAGTGCAAGACCATTAACTAGTGATTTGCTAGCCCTTACAACGAATCCATTCCATGTATAGACGTCTATCGCGGCTAAAACTAATAGGCCTCCTATTATTATGAGTGCAATCACCGCTGTAATTCTCAACAATTTGCGAACCTGTGGGTTTTCCTCCAAGTAGTCCCGAGGTGAGAATCTCTTTGTTTGCATAGTCATCAAATGCTTACTCCCAAGTATTGTGCAACAAGTGCCTTGTCGTCTATTAACTCAGACATGTTAGTGCCCTCATGAACGATTTTTCCATTATCAAAAATGTAGTAGTTATCACCCAGCTTAGACACTGTCCGAAAGTTCTGTTCAACCAGTAGGATAGTAGTAAATTCCTTTAATCTGTCAAGAGAGTCGATAAGGTTCTTAGCTAAAAGGGGACTCAAGCCCTCTGTAGGTTCGTCGATGAGCAACAGATCATTTTCATTCATCAATGCACGGGCAACAGCTAGCATTTGCTGTTGACCACCTGATAGAGTACCTGCTCTCTGTTTCAGAAACCCTTTCATGTCAGGAAACAAATCGAAGATTAGATCCAATCGTTTTTGCATGTCTTCTCGCGAGCTTCCCTTCCTCATTGACACAACTAGATTCTGTTCAACCGTCAGTGTTCCAAATATCCTTCTTGTATCAGGGACATATCCCATGCCTTTGTTGACTATCTTATGGGTGGGGAGATTGGATATCTCCTCACCCTTGAAGACAATCTTTCCTTCTTTTGGTGGATATATACCGAGTATTGATTTCATTGTAGTAGTTTTTCCAGAGCCGTTCCTACCCAGTAATAGGGTAACTTCTCCCTTAGGCACGACTAGTGAGATTCCTTGCAGAATGTAGAAGGAACCAATGTATACGTGAGCATCTTGAATTTCAAGCAAGTTTTTCATCTGTAACACCTAGATAGGCTGTCAACACTTCTTCATTCTCTTGGATTTCCTTAGGAGACCCCTTAGCAATCATTTTTCCTTCGGAAAGAACAACAATCTCCTCACTGAGGTTCATAACAATGTCCATCTTGTGTTCAACCACTAATAGCGTCAGTTGATCACCATACGATTTTTTGACCCGCAAAATTGCGTCAATGAATTCTGGTATTTCTTCAATAGCCATTCCAGCAGAAGGTTCATCAAGTAAGAGGAGTCGCGGCTCGGTAGCGAGAGCCATCGCGATTTCAAGCTTTCTTTGTTCAGCGTGTGGTATCAAAGCAGCTGGAACATAGAGTCTCGCAGGATCAAGACCCACAATTGTAGCAATATCAAGAACTTTCTCATGAAACTCGCCATATGAACCTGCTTTCTTCAGCATTCCAAGAAAATTGACTCTTGCACCGCTGCAGCCCTGAGCTGCCAATCGAATATTTTCAAATGTTGTCTGATATGGGAAAATATTCGTGATCTGATACGATCGTGATATACCTTGTCGTGTACGTTGATGCATTGAAAATCGAGTTATATCTTGACCTTCAAAATATATCTTTCCAGACGAAGGAGGGAGGGCTCCTGTAATGAGATTAAAAAAAGTAGTTTTGCCTGAACCATTCGGGCCGATGATTGATTTTATCGAACCTCTTTCGACATCTAGACTTACATCATTAACGGCAATTAGACCACCAAAATTCTTGGTTAACCCACTTGTGCTAAGGATGAACTCATTCGTTGACGACAATTCAACTTCCTCCTGAACTGATATGGTACATCAAAGATTGGTTATCCTGAGTGAGTTTGATTTCAGCCAATAATATGTCTTTTGGACAGATTTTACCCCTTAATGCAAATCTGGAACAAATAGTGAAGCACCTCGGGAGAATGAAATGAAAGACACCATTGATTCTAAGAGGAGGAATAGGCGGAGAGGTGATATTCTTGCAAGATACGCATTCGAGGATATGGAACAAAGAGTCAATCAGATAGTTCTCTTATGCAAGACTCTAATAGATTTTCAAAGTAATAAGTGTCTGATAGTAACTCTATCTTCAATAAGACTAATACTTGAGAATGTTTTCATTCTGAATCAAAGGAGATTGAACAATGGACCTGAAAGATTGGTCTTGGATAGGAGATTGGACTGGAAGAAGAGCGCTCTTGACTCCAAAAAGGGAAGCAATAGTTGACAACATCCAGAACAAGAGATACACATTCGAAGAAATGGATAAGCGAGCGAATCAAGTAGCAAGATTATTACTTGATTCAGGAGTACAAAAGGGAGACCGAGTAGGCATCTACTCTAAGAACAGGTTCGATTTTCTTGACATCCTCTTTGCTTGTGGAAAGATAGGAGCCATTCTGACTCCGTTTAACATTCGGCTTACCACACCCGAAACTGAATACCTTGTGAAAAAGACAAACCCCTCTATAGTATTCTATGACCCCAATTTGGGAATCCAGTTTGGGAAAATCCGTCCGCTCCTTGAAAAACAGCATGTAGTTGTCATGGGAAATAAGATGTTTGATACTGACCCCGATATTCATTCGCTCGTGACCAGAAACTCCTCCAGTGCAGTAGAACGGCCAGCAATCACAATGGATGATCCTTTCTTGATCGTCTTCACAGGCGGAACTACAGGCCTACCCAAAGGTGCTGTTCTATCACACAGATTGGTATTCTGGAACTCGGTTAATACAATTGTTTCATGGGGACTTAGACCAGATGATATTCAACCACTACTCTTTCCGCTCTTTCATACAGGAGGAATCAATGTACTTCTCATACCATTCTATCATCTTGGAGCATTAAGTATAATCATGGGCGACTTTGATCCTGAAGAAACACTGAGAGTAGTTGAGAGCGAGAGATGCACAATCGTGATTGGCGTTCCTACCGTGTTTAACATGATATCTCAATCATCGAATTTCAAGAAGACAAACTTTGAACATGTTAGATTGTTCATCAGTGGAGGTGCTCCATGTCCTGTTGCGATAATGGAAAAATACTGGGAGAGAGGCAAGATTCTAAAAATGGGGTATGGACTCACTGAAGTAGGACCTAATAATTTCTACTTGCCTGATGATGCCGTTAAGGAAAGACCAACATCTGTTGGTTTTCCTGCATTCCACTGTGATATGAAGATAGTTGATGATGACAATGTAACGCTGTCAGATGAGGAGGTAGGCGAGCTGATGTTGAGAGGACCTCATACATTCAGTGGTTATTGGGAGGAACCTGAAGAGTCAGCAAAAGTCATTGAATCTGATGGATGGGTGCACACAGGAGACCTCGTCAAGCGTGATAGTGATGGGTTCTACTATATAGTTGGTCGCAAGAAAGATATGTTCATTTCAGGGGGAGAAAATGTATTCCCCTCAGAGATTGAAGATGTACTATACAAGCACCCTGCAATACTTGAGGCTGCTGTAATTGGAGTGCCACATGAAAAGTGGGGAG
>SOKL01000300.1 GCA_004376265.1 Candidatus Thorarchaeota archaeon | reverse complement strand
GCTATAGCAGGAATCTCACTAGGTTGTATTATCAAAAGAAGAGGTTACGGGTTCGCGTTTGTCATTAGTGTTATACCTCTTTTTGTATCTCTCTCTTTGTTCATTCTGATTGGAGATATCACAATTCTAAGCTCGATACCTTTGGTTGGTCTTTCTCTTGCTTTAATGGGATGGGCTGGCGGAGTGTTGTTTCCCCTAATGATTACATATAGCCAAGTAATCTCCCCTGAACGAAGAGGTGTCCTCGCTGGTGTTGTAACATCCTCAACCTTTTTTGGGGCTGCACTCATTCCAACACTATACGAACCTCTATTTCATCTAGGGATGTCTTCACTGTACTTGGGAATATTAGGTGTTTCAGTGTTGTTGCTGATATTCATCTCAATTCTATACCGGAGAATAAAACCTCCGGATTAATTTCTCTCTCACGTTCAGTGTCAGGAAGTGCTCTTCATAATGTCAGAAATATTACCAAAGAAATGATCCAAAGTCCTGCTTTTCTCCATGTAGTCTTCAATCTTTGAGATGAGAACCGAATCCTCATGAGAACCCCCAATTGAATCTGAGGAAACCAGAGAGTGGATTTCTTCATTCAGATCGAGAATGTTTTTGGACGTCCGCAAAATTTGTGAAAGCATCCTAACAAGAATCCTTGAGTTATGCATACTTCGAATATTTAGCACCTGGCTATAAAATTGGAATTGATATCTATCCAATAACTCCATCATGCTGACGAGCTCTATAAGAGGTTCAGGTTCGTCTTTTGCCAGCAGTTTTTCATGAATGTCTTGCCAATAGTACTGGTCTTCTAACAATTTCACAAGATACGCTTGTACTGTTTCAAAATATGGAATGGACTCATCAATCTCATCGAGTTCCAATTCTGTGAAATTCATGGCTACCTTTCGAGAGAACTCGTCCAGATATCGCTTGATAGAGGCTTGATCTTGAGATAGAACAAGAGCGAGAAGGATTCCATATATACAGGAAGCACAGTCAATTGTTATTTCAGCAGGTCCAAGAGTATAGAGCTTTATGGACTGTTGCAACATTTCTGCCGTTATATCCTCGTTATGAATCCGAATCTTATCTCCTTGAGAAGAACAGTAAACGTGGTCACCATACGAATAGATTGATGAATAACATGTCTTACCATCATTCATTTCAAACTGCTTCACTAATTCTAGAGTTGCATCCTTATTGAGTATATTAGCTGCGATTATCGAGTTCTCTATATCGCATAGACTATCGTCATTGAGACATCTGAGCTCGCCTTCGAAGTGTTTGAAACAAGGACAGAAGTTGTATATTATGACATCCTTTTCCACAACTGAAACCTTCTATTGTTATGACATAATTCGAGAATATGAATTATGTTCGAACGTATCTAAACAAAGAAAATGTAATACTCTACTCAATTTCTTTTCTCTTCACTACTTCTAGGTTGTACCAGTCAACAGCAATTGACTTTCTTAGTTGCTAGCAAGCTTTATTGCTCTGCAAAAAAACATGAAAAATCAGGAGTCATGGCTGCGATGGGAAGAACACTTCTCACACCTGAACACCATAAGAAAAGAATCGAGAAACTCCAGAATCGATTATATGAACAAGACATAGAAACCTTTCTCATGTTCAACTCGAAGAATATCTTTTACTTAACTGGCCTCTCATTCATTCCAACTGAACGACCAATTATTCTCATCCTCCATAAGGGAGAGGTGAGCTTCTTTGTACCTTCTTTGGAGATTGATCATGTTAGACATCAGGTTCCCTTTGTTTCAGAAGTATTCTCTTATTTTGAATACCCCGACGAGACCCATCCAATGAAACATTTCCAGCGCATTCTAATGATGGAAATCAAGGCGAGTGCAGGCAAAGTAGCTTCAGAAGCACCAGGAGCTCCTGGATATTGGGGTTACAAAGGACCAAGTCTCGAAGAGACTACTGGGCTGAAGTTCAAACTACTACCCGACATCGTCATGGACATTCGAGTCATCAAAGAACCTGAAGAGATTGAACTCATGAAGGAGTCCTCCAAGTGGGCGGACAGAGCTCACAAGTATCTACAGGAATTCACGGAGATTGGAGCGAACGAGATTGATGTGACCATCAGAGCTAGTACTCAAGGGTCTCAAGACATGGTTACAGAACTTGGTGACGATTATAGACCAACTGGGTTCTCAATGTTCCCAGCAATTGCGCTTTATCGAGGTCAGATTGGACTAAATTCCTATTTCCCACATGCACTCTCAAGGGGGTTAGTATTCAAAAAAGGTGACACTCTTGTAACTGGTGCATCCTCTGATGTATACGGTATACAATCTGAACTCGAACGGACCATGTTCATGGGTGAACCTAGTAAGAGACAGAGAGAACTCTTTGATGCGATGATGGCAGCACAAGATGCTGCATTAGATGCGGCAGGGCCAGGTGTCTACTGTTCTGATGTAGATAAGGCTGCTCGACAGGCATTCAAAGACAAGGGTGTTATCCAGCTAGTTCGGCATCACACTGGACATGCGTTGGGAATGGAGGGTCATGAACGACCATTCTTAGACCTCGGTTCAGAGGACATCCTCGCACCTGGAATGATATTCTCTTGTGAACCTGGAATCTATGAGAAGGGATTAGGTGGCTTTCGTCATAGTGATACATTCGTAGTAACTGAAGATGGAATAGAGGTCTTGACTAAATACCCGCGGGACCTTGAAAGTCTCATTATTGAATGAGAAAATAGTTCCAATCTATTATAGGATTGTATCTGCAAGTAATTTGAGATCCTCATATGTGCTACTAAATCGTAGAAGTAAGATGTCTACTCCTTCTCGATTTATGTGTTCGATCTTCTCTTTGATGGTATTAGGAGAACCTACTAAGCCAATTTTTTCTATTCTCTCGAATAGATCAGAATCTCCTCCTGAAATTTCTCTCAGTTTGTTCAATGCTTCATCATCAGTCCTGCCTGGAACAACATGGGAAGAAGCAACATATTTGACCGTTCGACCTTCCAGTAATGAATCAAGTGAACGGATTTTCGCATCAATATCTTCGAGAGGAGTGGGATTGAACAACCATCCATCAGCCAAATTGGCTGCTACTTTCCTAGAAGGAAGTGACTCGCCCCCGTAATATATCTCAGGGATCGGATTTGGTTTGGGTTCAAGGATTCCTTCTTTAATCGAGTAGAAAGAGCCTTCATAATTTGTCACTGATTTTGTCCATAGCGACTTGATGATCTCTATCTGCTCCTTCGCTCTTGCTATTCTGACATCATGCTCTTGCCACTCAAAACCATATGCATCAAACTCTCGTCTATCCCAACCAGCACCAAGAGTTAGAATGAAGCGTCCACCACTGATCTCCTGCAACGTTGAGCTCATTTTTGCTAGGAGTGCTGGATTTCTGAATCCTTGGCAAAGAGTTGCATGAGATAGCATTACTCGATTAGTAATTGGTGCTAGGGCAGATAGTGTGGTCCAAGCTTCATAACATGCTGTGTCTGCTCCTCTTATAGGGTTAAGTAGATGATCAGCAATCCATATTGAATTGAAGCCCAACTCTTCAGCCAGAAGTGCTGATTTTCGTATGTAGTCGAATGTAACTTTAGGCTCTTCTCTAATAGCACCCTGTAGCCAGCCGCCAAACATTGGCAGATAAATTCCCACCTTCACTTAATCACCTCGGGATAGAAGGAATTGCTTTAGGTGAAACTCTGCATTTCCTTTAACACAATTTCAGTGACTTCCAGTATGTGGTTTAC
>SOKL01000198.1 GCA_004376265.1 Candidatus Thorarchaeota archaeon | reverse complement strand
GTACATTCTATCTCATGGCACCCTATCAGGATGTGCTTGTAGAGAATTTTAAGACGGGATTGAAAATAGAATACCTAGATTTACCCCCACAAGACTATCAGCTTGGACAAAGTGCCTGCACAATTACATCAAAAGCTGTAGAAGATATTTACTCCAGTAAATTCGAAGAACACAGACGCCTACTAGCTGAGGGGGGCAGCATTCTAGAAATAGGCTGTGGGTATGGGTACAATTTAGGAATCTGGGCGGAAAATCATGAAAAAACCCGAATCGTTGGTATTGACATAGATCCAAATGGCGTTGCTTTCACCCAAGAAATTGTCAAGAAGAATAATTGGCAAGATAGAGTTGAAGTGCTCCATACTTCCATCAATAACTATGCATCATCACATAGCATGGAATTTGATTTGATACTGATGAACCATGTTCTCCATGAAATGGATCCCGCTGATTCTTACAGGATAAAGGCTTTTGTGGATTTGCATTCAATGCTTAAAGAGGATGGGATTCTGATTGTTGTTGAACATAATATTCCAGATATGTTTGAACCAAAAGACCGCTCACTGTTCTTCGAGGTTTGGCATAAGCTATTCGAAGTTGGTTTAAAATCTAAGTTTTACACAAAGGATGAATTCCAAGAGTTTGTTAGCAGTACACCTTTCAAAACTGCAGAATTGGTTGAAGACGAGAATGCATATTTCTGGGTTCTTAAAAGAAAATGAAAATCCGATCTTTCAACACGACGACAAGATAGTCGAAAGTGTTTTGTGATGCCAATCAATTGATAACCTACGAGGGATAGAATGGCCGACTCCAAACCCGATATTGTCATGAGTGGTAATGAAGCCATAGCAAGAGGTGCGCTTGAGAGTGGCATTGGATTCTGTGCATCCTATCCGGGAACTCCATCAACTGAAATAACTACAAGACTCCTTGAAGTGGTAGACGAATTTGATATTCATGTCGAATGGTCGACCAATGAGAAGGTGGCTCTTGAATCAGCAGCAGCTGCCAGCTGGGTTGGAATTCCAGCGTTATGCCCAATGAAGTCATTGGGTTTGAACGTCGCTTCTGATTTTCTCTTAAACCTCAACCTTTCTGGTACTGGGAAGGGAGGTCTCGTTATTGTGGTCTGTGATGATCCTAAAGGTCATAGTTCTAGTAATGAACAAGATTCCAGGTTCTATGCAAAGGCAGCTCAGATTCCATTGCTAGAGCCATCAACTTTCCAAGAGGCAAAAGATGTCACACGGTATGCATTCGAATTATCCCAGAAATACGAAGTTCCGGTTCTCCTTCGAAGTACAACTAGACTCTCACATTCTAGAGGATTGGTCCGTACTGAGAAAATTACGAAAAGGGAAAAGAAAACACGAGAGATGCCGGAAAGACTGTACAACGTACCTTCTCCCCATCTCAGACATAAAGACCTCATAGAGAAGATGAACAAAGTTGAGGAGGAGTTCAATGATTCCCCATTTAACGTTGGAGTAAATATCAAAGACGGGAAGCTCTTGATCCTTTCAAGTGGTATCAGTTCACTATATACTCGTGAGGCGATACATGAACTCGAGTTTGAAGAAATCGGCCGTATGAATTTGGTCACAACTCATCCATTACCTAGGAAGCCAGTATCCCAACTACTCGAAAAAGCAGATGGTATTCTGTTCGTTGAGGAGAATGATCCATTCCTAGAAGAGGCGATCAGGTCATTTTCTGTTGATATGAAAGGAACCCCTCAGTTCTATGGAAAGATGACTGGGCATATTCCAAGTTATGGTGAAATGAATACAGATGTTGTCATTAACGCGCTCAAAGAACTAACGGGCCAACTTGTGAGAGATCCTAGAAGAGTAGAACATCAGTCCATTGACCCTGTTGTGGAGAGACCTCTCACTTTCTGTGCGGGATGCACACATCGGAATTTTTACTGGGCTGTAAGAACTGTGAAGAAGCGTCTGAGTGGAAAGCTCGTTGTTGCGGGAGATATCGGTTGTTATTCTCTCGGAGTCTTCTATGACCAAGCAATGGACACAATGCAGGCTATGGGTTCAGGAATCGGTGTTGGGTCTGGATTAGGTCAACTGCATAAGTTTGGTTTTGATTCAAAAGTAATCAGCCTTGCTGGGGATTCTACATTCTTCCATGCGTGTTTACCAGGGCTCATCAATGCAAAACACAAGAGTGCCGACCTAACATTTGTAATTCTGGATAATGCGACCACAGCAATGACTGGTTTTCAGATACATCCAGGTTCAAGCAACCAGTCAGGAAATCTACAACGGGTTGATATTGAGAAGATAGTCAAAGCGATAGGACCAGACTTCTATGCAAAGGGAGATGCAACTGATATTCCATCTCTCATTGATCTCCTTCACTCAACCGTGCAGAAAGAGGGTTTGAAGATACTCCTGCTTGATAGTATATGTTGGCTCGAGGAAGTGAAGAGGAAGCCAGGATTTGTTGGCACAACCCCAGTGAAAATAGACGAGCGGCTCTGTAAGGGAGAGAAATGTAAGATCTGTGTTGTAGACTTTGGTTGTTCAGCACTAAGTTGGGACAATGAAGCCAGTCTCCCTAGTGTCTTAGATCAGGTCTGTGTACAGTGTGGAGCATGCATTGCAGTTTGTCCGTACAAAGCAATCGTGGAGAGTGAGTGATGTGAGAGACCCATTTTCCATTCTGGTCGCGGGAGTAGGAGGGCAGGGAAATCTTGTCTCGGGCAGAATCATTGCAGAGGCTACTGTTATGCAGGGATTGCGGCCTGTCGTTGGGGACACTTTTGGCGCATCACGTAGAGGCGGAAGCGTGTTGACTCATATCAGGATTGGAAAACAAGACTGGGGGCCATTGATACCCAAGGGGGAGGTTGATGTCCTACTTGGTTTTGAGCCCGTTGAGGCATTGCGAGCAGCCACAAAATATGCAGGACACAGAACTGTTGCAGTGGTGAGTATGACGCCTGTGTCGCCCACTAGCGTCACTTCTGGAGACCAAACCTATCCGAAAATCGATGACATCAAGAACACTCTAGAATCCATCTGCAAACAGGTTCATCTTCTAGACTCCAAGCCAGTATTGAATCGCTCAGGTTCAACAAGAGTTCTGAATTCCTACATGATAGGAGTACTTTCGTCTTTAGAAGGCGGACCTCTCAATCCAGAGAATCTTAGGAAAGCAATCTCAAAAATACTTGATTCTGAAAAAGACTTAGCTGCATTCGATGAGGGTACGCAGGCTCTATTATGATTTGAAGAAATTTCATTGATATGAAGTATTGGCGGGAAAAGAAAGACGACTTCTATATCGATCGCTTCTTCTCTTCTTGGGACTTCCTAGCCTCAATCCACATGACCTCTGCGAGAACTGTGAACATATCGCCCACACCCTCACCTGTCTTAGCTGACGACTCCATGTATAGGAAGCCTTTGTCTTCAGCCCAGCGCTTTGCCTCGTCTGAGGGTACTGCACGGTCAGGGAGATCGGTCTTGTTACCAACACAGATCATTGGCACCCTTGAACCAACAGACTCATCTGCCTCTTCTACCCACTTTACGAGTTCTGTGAAGGATCGGCGTCTTGTGACATCAAATACTATAATGATACCTGCGGCTCCTGAATAGTACATCTTTCGAACCGCTTTGAACCTAGCCTGTCCCGCAACATCCCAGGCCTGTAATTTTATTCCAGTGGAGTATTCTGAATCAGGGGGCGAAATATGAGTAAGTTTAACGGCGAACTGTGATCCTATGGTCGTTTTATAATCACGTTCAAAAATTCCTGTTACGTATCGATTCACCAATGTGGTTTTTCCGACTGCACCTTCACCAATGACCATCGTCTTAAACAAGAATTGGTAGGCGTCTGGAGCTGTTCCAGGCCGGGGAGCTTTGGGGCGTCTTCCACGAATCTCGGCGATGAGCTGACTTTCTGTATCTGAAACAACGGCTGCAACAGTAGTCTCTTCTGGAGTTGGTTCAGCCATAAGCGCTGCGATATCATCGATTTCAGCCATTGATTCAGTGGTCATTTCAGCACCAAATAGCTGGTCCAGGAGGTCTTCTGCAGCTTTTAGCGATTCAGCTGCATCATCAGTCACAGTTGTCTGAAGTATCTCAGCTGCTTTGTCGCGGGTCGCCTCATCAGAAAAACCTGTACCCACTATGGATCCGAATGGAGTGGTTTCGTCAATAGGAATCTCAATTGGTGAAGGTTCAACTGGTACGGGTGCATCTGCCGCCGGGGCAGCAACTGCAGCTCCTCCTTCTACGAGGATAGCAGTTTCAGGAGTGGTAACTTGTTTTACCTGACCAGCCGCATCAGTCCACATCAATACTATTGGGCGAATAATCACTGTACCTTCGATTCGTGGTGTCAATTGAACGTCTATTGCCTTGCTCTCACCAGGAGCTAGGTCAAACCGAAGTTGTTGTGGATCGACATCCATGTGATCTTTGGGGAACCAATAGATCTTACCAGAAACACCAGTTACTGGTTCATCGCTAACATTATAGACTGTGATCTTTCCTCGGAGATCAGTCCCAGCTTTGGCTTCTGAGCTGATTTCAAATGCGGGAATGATCTTGTACAGACCTTCGATGACCTTCAGTGGTCCGTCAGAAACACCTACTTGTACTTCTTTTCGACCGTCGCCTCCAGCATCACCCACATTGATTGATAGGATCTTCTTTCCAATATCAACTGAAGCAATCTGATTCAAATCAGCCATTTGTAGGCTATAGAAGTTGATTTTGAAATCAGAGGTTGCTACCACAATCTCGTCCATGTGGTCAGCATTGAGTTCTTCAATTCGCAAAGATAGTGCATTCACGTTTTCAAGCTTGGAGAAGAGGTCTAGTTTGCTCTCTTCATTTCGGAACACTCGAATAGAGCCATCGTGTGTGACGACTCCCAGTTCCATCTTTCTATCACCAAGGATGTCACCAGCTGCCACTGAGATTACTGGACTGGGAAGTTCTATGACTTCAATCTGTTCGACTGAATGGTCACGGACCTTGAAAATTCGCAAGGTGCGGTCTCGGTTCCCAGTGACAATCTCTTCGATTTCATCTCCAATCACATCACAGGTTCCAATAGTAATAGGCAGGTCATCAAGCTGATGTTTCACAAATTGAGTGATATTATTATCAGAGTCCATCTGCAAGATCCTCAGTGTGGAATCACTACCCCCAACCAGAATCTCGTTCTTCTCATCGCCTGTAACATCAGTGACGTAAACGGATGTGACAAAGCGATCAACTGCAAATTCACCAAGCATCTCAAGTTGTCCGCTCGGAGCATACCTATAGATCTGGACAGTCCCAGCCTCACCAGGAGTTTCACCGGACCCGACTGCTCGACCTACGACGAGTTCAATTTGGCCGTCATTATTCGCATCAGCAAGTTTGATGGAGAGAATACTACCTCCAACATCGTGTTGTGCTAGAAAAGCGATCTCGCTACGGTTTGCATCATAGAGCCGGAGGACACCATCGCGGCCACCGGTGCAGAGTTCAGAAACGCCATTGCCAGTGACGTCTCCAACAGCAATTGCACTAGTGCTCTTGTCATCTTCAATTTCGAATAGAACTTTTGGTGAACCCAAGTCTGCAACCTTCCTGCATTATGGCGTCTTTGGTATTAACTACTAGTTTCACGTGCCTAATACCGATATTGAGTGCATCAAGAGCCTTTTTCTACTTTGTGCGGTCAGCCTCCTCGTACTCTTTGCGCCTGTCAACAGCATAGCATTTAACAGAACGAGGGTTTTTACCCTACTTGGTCACTAATATGCCCAAACTCTCTGTACGAAATGTTTCAAAGTCATATCCGAACGGGGATTCCGGAGCGACACAGGTACTTGATGACATATCATTTGATGTTCATGAGGAAGAACTACTAGCCATTCTTGGGCCGAGTGGTTGCGGTAAAACCACACTTTTGAAAATCGTAGCTGGGCTGCTTGAGCCTGATGAAGGAAAAGTGTTCATTGATGAAAAAGAAGTTCTACCTGGGCACAATCGCGTCGGGTATATCTTCCAACAGGAGTCACTTTTCCCCTGGAGGACAGTTAAGCAGAATATCGAGTTTGGGTTAGAAATTACTAATGTTGATTCTGCAGAGATGGCGGCTCGAGTTGAGGAGATCATTGAAATCGTAGGTATGGAGGGTCTTGAGGACCATTATCCTCATGAGATATCTGGTGGACAAGCAAGAAAAACAGAGATGGCCCGTAGTCTTGTTGTATCACCGGACATACTTGTTGCCGATGAAGCCCTTCAAAACCTAGACGCTCAAACGAGGAATTACCTCCAAAGTGAATTTCTCAGGGTACAGGATTTGACTGGTTCTACCATCCTTTTGGTTTCTCATAATGTGGATGAAGCGGTATTCATGGCGGACCGAATTCTTGTTCTAAGTAACAAGCCAGCGAGTATAATTGCTGAATACAAAGTTGACATTCCAAAGCCAAGGATAAGGACATCTCAAGAGTGTCTCGAATATCGGAGTGCGATTCTCGATGTGTTACGAGTAGAACAGGAGAAAGCCATGAGCAGTTCTAGACTGAAACAGTCTGCCTCCACTTGAGTAACTTCTTCTCGATAATCAGGAAGAAGTAGCTTATCAAGAAACCAATCAAACCAATGAGCAACATGCTTGAAATAACAGCACCAGTACGTCCAACCTGTTGCATAATCAAGACAAGATACCCAAGACCTAGACCTCCACCAATCATCTCGGCTGCAACCAAGCACATCCAACCAATACCAAATCCAATCCTAAGACCAGCAAATACCTCAGGTCCTGCTGATGGGAGTACAATCTTCGACAGTATTTGCAGCTCACCAGCTCCGAATGTCTTAGCTGCATCAATGTGTACAGGCTCGGTTCGTCTGACACCGGTGGTAGTATTGATCAATATCGGGAAAAATGCACCCACCCAGATGATGAACACCTGAGCACCAAGCATGTTAGTTCGAAAAAGCAAGATGGCCAATGGAATCCATGCAATAGGAGGTATAGGGCGCATTGCTTCAACAACAGGACCAAATATGGAGTCAACAAGTCGATATCTACCTATTGCAATACCAAATGGGATGGCTGTTGCAGCTGCGAAGATAAATCCGATTGCCACTCGCGTAAGACTCACCTGAACATGATCAATAAGGAAATGGCCTTCACTGTCACCTTCGGTTGTCAATCGTATTAGGTCTGAAAGGACGTCAACCAATGACGTCCCCGTAAGGTACGCGATAAGTTGCCAAAGAACAATCAAAATGAGAACAGGAACTATTACCTTCAGAAGAATACGTCGAAGAATTTCACCAGTGGTCTGTCTTTTTTGTGGGTGTGGGGCAGGTTTAGAAACCTGCCCTGAATCCGATTGGGTCATTCTTCTCATTCAAGTCAGGATTGGACTTGCTTTTCTGTCTGCCGTTTCTCAACAACAAAAAAAAAACTGCCAGCATAAGTTGTGTTGATAAAATCGTCGAGGAACGCTGAAGGGTCTGCAGGAATCTTCTCGGGTATAAGCTGGTCTTCATCAATAAGGAAATCCAAATACATCTCAAGACCCGTCCGGTTAAGATTCCAGTTGTAGATAATATTATTGAAGGCAGTTGTTACAGGCGTTATGTCCATCTCAAGCCAATCAGTTGCGATTGCAATTGCTTGTGAGGGATTGTTTACAATCCACTCTGTGGCTTCTATATGAATATTGACAACTTTCTGGACAATGTCTGGATTTGCTGATAGATAGATATTATCCGCAGCAAGTACACAACAAGGATGGCCCGGCCAAATCTCTCCAGATGTAATTAATGGTACTGATTTATTCTCATACTCTGCTTTAGCATTGAAAGGCTCCCACGCAATAAAAGCGGGGATTTCAGCAGTAAGTGAATCAGCCATGTAAGTTGGGGACATAGTAGTAGCTGTAATGTTATCATAGCTCAGACCTGATTGATTTAGAGCAAGACGAAGTAGGAGGTTTTGTACAGTGGCTGGTCCCGGGTGATAAACACCCTTGCCAGCTAGATCAGCTACGCTAGTAACATGCCCAGCTTCGAACTCAGATTTTGAAACCATTATTGTTGAGCCTTCCATATTCACTGCTGCCAATATTGTAATCATAATATCTTGGTTAATACGTTTCAGCAATGCAGGAGCCGCCCCCAAGTAGCCCATATCAATTTGTCCCGCAAGAAACCCATCCATCTCTAGAGCACCATTACCATATTGGACTAGTTCTACAGTGAGATTATCTCGATCGAACAGACCATTTTCTAGAGCTACTTGTAACGCTAGTTGGTGTAGATCTTTCGAGAGGTAGCCTATACGAATGGTAGTCGTTGGTTCAGAGGGAGGAAGGTTCCAAAGAACAACTATTCCCACTGATCCTATTATTACAGCTGCAACAAAGATGGCGATGGCTTGGTTTTTTTCCAATAAGTGAACCTCTGGAAAAGTTTACTATTGTTATCCTTTAAGAGGATTGAGATAGGGGCTTCCGTAGCCATCAAATTGATTAGTCTAAACGGGTATGATGAGAAACATGTCGCTTCGAGACCGTATACCTGACCAGCTAAAGATTAGTGAGGATATAATCGCAATCACAATGGAAGACGATGTTTCTGTTTACCCAACGAGTGACTATGTACTTGTTGAGATATCGCATAAAGCAGGTAGGATCAATATACCCAAGATTTCAGGCACACTGAGAGGACTTGTGAAGGATGACAAAAGGTATGTTGCTATCAGAGGGTTCGGTTTCAAGGGAGTTGGTCTTGCGGTTCGAGTTGCTCACGAACTAAAGATTCGAGAAAGCAAGTTCACCTACTTGATGACTTTTGACACCTTCGATGCGACAGACCCCGAAACCAACAGACCAGTGACCAGCGTCCAAATCATTGTCATGCCGCCAGAATAGATAATCATCGAGGAGACTGTATGTCTTCAATCAGAGTCAGGGTGTCAAAGATACAATTTCCCGAGCTCTGTCCTGTATGTCTAAATGATGTAGAAGATTTGGTATCTGTGACGATTATAGAAAAAGTAGGGGATTTTGATCCAAGCTCATGGAGTAATGGAAGTGACAAGACCAAACTTGCTTTGAAGGCTGCGCGAGGATACACAACTTTCGCGATTCCAACATGTATGCGCCATGGCAGTAAGAGTGTAAGGTTTCTATGGACCAAGTTAATTGCGGTAATAGGATTCTTCATCCTATTTTACCCAATACTTTTCTTTTTGCTCCAGATTAATGTGGCTTTGGTCTATTCCAGACCCCTTCTTCCACCACTACTGGGTTTTCTGATTACAGCTTTTATCCTAATGTGGTTCTTCTTGTGTGGATTCTTTCCTAGAGCTCTAGAGAGGGCTCTTCGTTTTCAAGATGTGAGTCGAGTGAATGATTCTCTTTTGATTTCAATTTCAAATCCCGAGTATCGTGACCAGTTTTTAGAATTGAATGAGATGCACTCAGAGATATTGGATGATGAAACTGATAGCACTTAGAATCTTGTTGTTACGGAAGTGGTAACCTTCAAGAGGTGTCAAAGCACTAGTTATCATACGTTTGGAGGACCAAAGCTTGATGGCGAAACGAGATGCAGCTGCTCTTTTTTTGATAAGCATATTGATGATGCCAGTTGCAGTATTTGTATCGACCAATCTAATAGAAGAATCTGTGATAACAAGTAAGGTTCGTAGTTTCACTACTTCACAATATCAGACAAGCGCACCAATTAACATCAGTGGTAATTCAGAGTTAGCATCAGTAGCTGCATCAGGAATAGGCACCCGTTCCGATCCTTATATCATTGAGAATTTATCTATTACCTCATCGGGCACAAGTATCTCTGTGAGGAACACCAACGCGTACTTCATCATTTACAACTGCATATTAGAATCAGGTCACAGTCAGCCTGCGATACAATTTGACAACGTTGAAAATGGGCAGATTATCCTAACCGGCATTAGTAAAGGACTCACCACTAGTACTAGTGGTATCCAAATATCCAACTCTCAAGATATTTCAGTTTCTAACACATCGATTTATGGTTCGTGGAACGGGATACATCTGTACAGGGTATCAAACAGCACAATCACTAACTCAAAGTTATTCAGCAACTACAGGGGATTGCTCTTTGAGTCATCGAGCTATTGTCAAGTAGTTAACAACTCAATCTTTTCGAATAGTAATAACGGATTGGAAATTTGGGGGTCATCTCATAATATCACAGTTTACGGAAATTCGATTGGTTGGAATGGCCAGCCTACGTGGGAATTTGAAAGTAATGCGGTTGACGATGGAGATGATAACCACTTCGATGATGGGGTTAGCGTAGGAAATACATGGTCGGACTTCAATGGTACAACACCCTATTCGATTGTAGGTTCAGGTGGAGCCATAGACTCATACCCGGAATTACTTGAAGACACAGAGAATCCTGTTATTTCGGGACCATTAGATACAGTAATTGATGTTGAAACTTCTGGAAATACCTTGAATTGGACGACCTTCGATGAATTCCCACAAGACTATTCGTTACAGATTGATAATGGAGCAGTTGCTGAGGGTAGAGCCTGGAATGGGGGTGATATTACAATAGACATCGATTCGCTCCCAGTAGGCACGTATAGTTACTTGCTCACATTCTACGATTGTGCCGGCAATTCAGCTTCAGACGAAGTCGTTGTAACCGTTGTATCGTTTGTCCTGGGAGGAATTGGGACAGAACTTGTTATGATCGCCTCTGGAGTAACTGTAGCATGTTTCGTAGTCATAATTTTACTTGTCAAAAGACTGTCTTAGAATAGTTCGTTGATTGTCGATTGTTCTTGCGTGGAAAGTAATCCTATTAATGATAGATACATCGTATAAGGCGTAATTCTCCTCACTTTCGAGTTCGACCGAAAAGGATTGAAAGACATATCGTTCTCCTCACGAAGAAGCTGGAGAGCTGTCGAATTGTGCACCGTGCACACTCTCTCCAGCATTGCACCTTCAATCAATCTTGCACTATTTTCGGCTCTTTTTTCAGAGGGTTTAACAGTGTGTTTGTCATCAGAGAAAATGGGGATAATGATGGCAGAAATATCTACACCTCCGTCAGCTCCTAGTCCGTATACCCAATCTTCGTATGGTAACAGACCCACTGGAGCAGCAATCATAACAGTAATCGTGGGCCTTTGGACAGCGTTCAATGGATACATCCTGTTCTTGGTTGGGAATTATACACCCATTTTCAGCATTGCAATGCTGATCATGGGGATGGGAATTGGCAATATCCTGATGGGTCTTGTCTGCTTGTTTGCAGCATATAGTGTCTATAGCATGAAATCTAGCGGGAAAGGACTCGGTATTGGAGCCAACATCATAATCATTATTATGAACATAATCATAATGGGGATTGGATTACTAGGGATAGGATTGTGCATCGTCAGCATCATTGCATTGGCAATGTGGAATCCATAATTCTACACACTAACTTTTGCGGAGTTCATTCTCCGCGAATCCCTTATTTTTAGCGGTGCTATAGGTCCACGCCATTAAATACATAAGCCACCCACAGCGAGCCACCTGTGAATCTTCTCTCAATGTAGGTGAGATTGACTATGGCGATGGATTTCGCAAAAGGAATTATTGAATTTCGCTGGCATGGTCGAGGTGGACAAGGAGTCGTAACTTCGAATCAAATGCTCGGCAAAGCCGCTCTTGCAGAGGGCAACTATATTCAGGCCTTCCCAGAGAGATTCTAGCATTTGTGCTAGATCCTGGTCTTTGGGCCTGAACGTACCGGTGCACCAGTGCGAGCGTTCTTGAGAATCAGCAAGGAACCCATCCAATTATACGCACAAGTGTATGCTCCGGATGTCGTTGTCTGTATTGATCCAACTCTCCTGGAAGTTGTGAATCCAGTGGAGGGATTGCAAACTGAAGGCACTCTAGTTATCAACACTGAGGACGAGCCCAAGAGTATCCGAGATAGATTTGGGTTCACCACTGGTACTGTTGTCACTGTTGATGCGAGCACAATCGCGATGGAAGTCATGGGTCGACCATTTTACAACATGCCCACCATGGCGGCTGCAGTCAAGGCCACTGGTGTAGTGGATATTGACACAGTGATAGGAGAGGTCCTTGAGAGATACCCCGGTAAGATTGGAGAATTGAACAAAGTTGCGATAGAAAGAGCTTGTGAGGAGGTAAAGGTCGGATGAGTGAGAAATTCAACGAGATTCCCATTGCTGGAAATATCATCGAACCAGGCAATGCCAAGAAATACCTGACTGGTGGGTGGCGGGCTGAGAAACCGATCCACAATCCAGAGGAGTGTCTGTGGATGAAGAGCGGTACTTGTGGTAGATGCTGGATATTCTGTCCAGATATGGCTGTAATCTTGACCGAGAAGGCTGGAAAGCGCTCCTATGCTTACAACTACGACTATTGCAAAGGCTGCGGAATTTGTGCCAATGAGTGCCCGACTGACAGCATTCGAATGGAGAATGAGTGAAATGGTAAGTAGAGTTCCAAAAGATAAGATAACAGTCGAAGGAATGACTGGGGATTCAGCAATCGCTTATGCTCTAAAGCAATGTGATCTGGATGTAGTTGCGGCATATCCAATTACACCTCAGACCTTAATTATTGAAGATTACCAAAAGTTCGCCGCGGATGGTGAGGTAAAGGCAAAAGTCATTCCGGTGGAGTCTGAGCATTCAGCCATGAGTGCTTGCGTCGGTGCTTCAGCAGTAGGAGCCAGAGTGGCAACAGCTTCTGCTTCAGCAGGACTAGCACTGATGTGGGAGATTCTTTACTGTGCTAGCGGAATGAGAATGCCCATAGTATTCGCAGTGGCAAATCGTGCGCTCTCGGCCCCGATAAACATCCACAACGATTGGAGTGATACATATGGTGCGCGAGATTCCGGATTCATCCAGCTCTACTGTCAGAGCGGCCAAGAGGCTTATGATACAACAATCATGGCCTTTAGGATTGCAGAAGACCACAAAGTTCTGCTACCAATCATGGTCTGCATTGATGGTTTCATTGTGAGCCACAACGTTGAGCGTGTTGAGATGCTTCCAGATGAAGCAGTCGAGGAATTTGTTGGAGTGAGAGACCCATTTGTGACTCTTGACCCTGATAAGCCAATGACAATGGGACCGCTAGCATTGACAGATTATTATTTTGAATTCAAAGAACAGCAAGACCAAGCAATGGCTGGAGTTCCAGAGGTCTTTGACAAGGTTGAGGCCGAGTTCGAGAAGATGACTGGTCGAAAGTACGGCATGTTCGAAGCCTATAGAACTGAAGATGCGGACATTATCATCTTCACACACAGTAGCCCAGGAGGAACTGCAAAGGTCGTTGCTGATGCTCTTAGAGAGAAGGGTGAGAAAGTGGGTGTCCTCAGATTGAGGATGTTCCGACCGTTCCCTGCGAAGGAAATTGCAGAGGCTCTGAAGAAAACAAAGGCAGTTGTGGTGTTCGAGAAAGCACGATCATTTGGTGCTCCTGCTAACCCCTTGGCTATGGAAGTAAGA
>SOKL01000373.1 GCA_004376265.1 Candidatus Thorarchaeota archaeon | reverse complement strand
TGGAGGGGGATATGGGTCTGCATTATTCTCCAGCATCGTTACAAGCCATCGAATATCTCTTGGAGAAATTCCCTTTCTATCGACTGGGAACATAGTCATCGCACCGACTTTGAAGTTCACTGTTGTTTTCATCGATTTCTTACTAGCCGGATACGGAAAGACTCCACTAAATCTAGCAATATTCCCCTCGTATCGTTGTATATACAAGTTGATCTCGCTAGCATTCTGAATATTATCACCTTTGAACTCAGCATGTGTGAATGCTATCTTCGCTTTGTTCATGTCTGTGATTAGAACGTATCCAATATTGGATTTATCACGCCGCTTGATATCATCGAAGACAGACCTTGCTGCCTTAGTAATGCAAAGAGGAGCTATTCGTGCTACTTCTTCTCTCCGTAGAAGTGTTCGGAATCTAGCAGCTAATCTGTCGGACCCTCGTATTTCAACAAAATCACGGTCGAGTTTTACGACGATAGTTCCACGCTTGACTGTGAATCTCGGGGCGAGTTCCAAGAGCTTGCCCTTTTCAAAAGTATAGATAGGTAGACGAATACTTGCTATGAATTCAGCTGATACAGTATTTCCACTTTCCTTAACCTTGGCAAATCCCTGAGTTGGTTCATTTTTTGACATGACAAATGGTTGACTTTTCATGAATTTCGCTAATTGATTTGCAGACAATGTCATATCTCTAAGGTAGAACAATCTCACAGATAGACTAACGCCATCGGGTATTATTAGCTCTGTTTTTGCAGACTTCGTTTTACTCAAGTTATCTCAACTCACAGTTCTTAGTAAAGACAGTATTTCAACCTACCTTTACTTCCAGTGGAGGCAGTACATCGTTTTCATATAAAGTAATCATCAAATCCAGACAATTGCTCCGTCTAACGGACGTCATACCTGGATATCAATGAGGGTATGACATGGGGAAATGTTTTGTGAATAGGCCTTGAGTGATTTCATTATTTGGCGCCAAATGGAATTAGGTAAAACAAGCCAAAGGATTATGACAGCGGGAGAATCTCTCGAATACGAGGATGACTTGAAACCACTTTTCGTACTTAGCTCAAGAGGACAAACCTCTCGTGGGATGTTGAATGGACAACTAGGAAAAAATCCTGCAAAGTACAATAATTTCCATTCTTGGTCTAATCGTTATATCATTGGTGTCAACAAAATGGCTTTAAGAATGGCTCATTTGCAAAGAACTCGAATCACTCATGGCAACGATTGAGAAGAAGATTGGTAGGGACAGATACAGCATCAACCTAGTTGCTGAAGCTGTGTCAAGGATGCTTGGCTTCGTAGGAGGGCTCATATCTACTATAATTCTTTGGAGGTCGATCAATGCTGGTTTTTGGACGAGTGATGATTATGGGATCATCAAGGTTCTATCTAATGCCTCTGTCGCATTGTTACCCCTGGTCTTACTAGGTATCAATAGTGCCATCGTAAGGGTTTCAGCTGAATACAGTACAGACCAAAAGAAAATTGGCAGGGTTGTTGGACTAGGCATTCTAATTGTCACGCTAACATATATTGTTACAGCTTTGACAACTGTTTTCTTTGAGTTGGACCAAACCCTAGTGGTTTCAGCCATAGATAAAGGTGTAAGTATAGTTCAACTAAGGTACTTCTGGTTCATCATTCTTATCACAATGTTACCAACTGCGTATCTACGAATTTCAAAGAGTGTCTTCTCTGGACTTCAACAGTCAAAACGGACAACATATATTGATATTATATATAACACCATCCGAATTGTCGTTCTCATTCTTTTCTTCATGTCAGGATTCATCAACATCAATTTCGTGCTGCTTCTAAACCTAGGTCTGGCCATTCTGACGGGATTATTGGCAATTCTCCAGCTAGCATATCTAATGAAACAAGCAGGCATCAAGTGGGATTTTGTACCTGAAAGGGAGATTATCAAAAAGTTAGGGAGATTGGCTGCAGTTGGACTAGCAACATCCTTGGTTGCAGTCGTCTTGAACAACGTGACAGTACTATGGATAAACACCTATGGCACATTGACTGACGTTGGATTCTTTTCGATTGCGCAAGGGGTTTCACTGACTGCAAGAATGGTTCTCGCCTCACCCATGGCGACTTTAGTGCCTAATCTCACATATGAGTTTGAATTTGGAAGAATGGACAAGGTGAAGAGAAAGTTCCAAGAGGCATGTAGAATGATTGTCCCCTCGTACTCTTTTGTGTTTGCGGTTCTCTTTGCTTTTGCAACACCGATTCTACGAATTCTATATGGTGCAGATTCGCATGGAGCAGGAGTTTTCCTTCAGATTCTCTCCTTCAACCTGATACTGATTACAATTCCAGGAATATACACGAATCTCTTTTTGATTCTTGATAATCTTAGGGCAATGCTCTATGCATGCACTTTGCAGATCTTATTCTCAATTCTTTGGGTTGTTATTTTCACTCCGATAATAGGCATCATATCCATATCTTTGATTTGGATAGCATATATTCCATATTTCGTGATTGTACATCAATATGCAAAAAGAAAGCATGATATTACAATGCAGATGTCAAATACCATTGGTATTATTCTTCTGGGACTGTTTTTTGCTGGAATAATGTATTATGTTCAGGTAGCTATGAGTCTATTCATACAATCATGGAATCTGTTGAATTTCGTTGATGCAATGCTAGTAACTACTCTCATTATTCCGTTTTGGTACATTTTTATCGCAATTGCAACAATCACTGGTTTAGTATACAAGAAAGATTTAGAGAATATCGAGCGTGTTTTCAAAATAATACGACCTGCTTGGTGGGTTTCAAAACCAATAATCAAGAAACTTTACACAATTGCCAAAGAACACCCTCATGAACATGTAGCTCCGGTTTCAGAGTAGGTGCAGATTCTTACTTTATGGAACCAAATTCTTCAAATCCGTCACCATCTGAAAAGAGTCTCAATACTAGTTCCAAGTCAACTGCGTTCACGAGAAGTACTGAATAGTCAACTATTCCCGGCACGTGTTCCTTTAGCAGGTTCATTGCTGCATCCGTGTCGATAAACCCCCGAGCAACCGTCCGTGGATCACGTAGAATAGTTGCCAACCATTTACGATACTCTGGTTGTTGATCCATCAACTTGCTGGTGTTAAGCCATGGCTTAGTTTCTAATATTCTCAAACCAATTCTTCTTGCTACAGCACGAATAATTCTCGAAATCGTTCGTTTTAACCGATCAATACTTCGTAGTGGAAGAACTCGATTTGTTGGGTCTCGTAAAACTTCCGGGAAAACTGCTTTAATGAATCTGTTGAAGAAAATATGATTTCTTCGCTCTTGAGCTGGTATTTTGAGAAAAGATTCATGCAGTCCAACATCGTAGTATGGTTTGAGAGAAGCTGAGATTGAATCAATGCTATATTGCCCACCCATCGTGTTCCTACGAACACGAATTCGATATAGAGAGTTTTCCATCTGGGAGAGTACCGTCATGTCTTCTGGTAGACGCCTTAATTCAGCTTCCAACCCAGTTGAAATAATCTCCTCAAGTTCCTCAAAAGTTGTATCTTTCATTATATGAGAAACATCTACAACTTTGCGTGCGATACCCTTGTATTGAAGCCATTTCAGGACGTATTTGCTTCGAGTATAAGGCCATTTTCCATCATAGAGCTCCTCCAAATTTGAAACATATCCGCCTCCGAAGTTTGCATCTCCAGGAGTTCCGTCGAACAAAGAATCAACTCCAAATTGCTCAACAGCTCTCAAGATTGATGAAACAATATGGTTGGATGAAGCA
>SOKL01000256.1 GCA_004376265.1 Candidatus Thorarchaeota archaeon | reverse complement strand
GAGAAAAGAGGTAAGGTAAGGGGAAGACTAGTTGACACGTTCATGGACAAAACTGTCGAATTATGGAGTCAGGTAGAGCTTCCAGAGGGCTATGACAAGCTTCGGTTAGAAGCTTTCCACAACCGCCTGAAGAAGGAAGCACTCAGCTAGTGCCTATTATATGATATAGCATGTGTTAATACGATTGAAGTTATCGGAGGTGACTGCACTTAGCTATAGCACATTAAAACCAAGAGGTGAAACTGGAAATATCTGGGTGTATCTGGATATTTTCCACTAACTTTAAGTCTAGAGGAAGAGAGTAGAGAGATGGAGGTATGATAATATTTGAGTGTAGTGAAAGTGATAGAGTTAATCGGAACGTCACCTAATAGCTGGGAGGAAGCCTGCAAGAATGCACTGGCAGTCGCAGCGAAGAGTATCCGTGGTATTGTGGGAATCGATGTTGTACACTTTACCACTAAGGTCGAGGACAACAAGATTGTTGCCTTCCGCGCTAATGTCAAGGTGGCCTTCAAGTACGAATCGTGATATTCGCTATTTTGTGCTTTCATATTCGTACCAGCTTAAGGGGGATCTGAACTTGAATCAGGTCCCTCCCTGCTCCTTAAAATCCTAAACTTGCTAGTACAACGACAATGGCATTGTTGAAGCCATGGGCGACTGATGGACCAACAATGTTGTAATTTCTTCTTTGTGCTAGATCACCAAGGAACATACCAAGAATAAATCTTACTGGGAGTCCAATCAAGTCCATGTGAATAATCCCGAAGATGAAGCTAGTGATGACGAGCGACATTATTCGGTAGTTCGAATTTCTTTGACTCTTGAAGTACATCTCCATACGTCTTTGGAGGAAACCTCGAAACAGAACTTCTTCAGTGAATCCCACAAACACAAACATGACAATAATCCATGCTACTAGTTCCGCAGGATTTCTGGCAATCAATAATTGTTCACCGCTTAACCCTGGTCCTGCGAAATTTGTTACAAGCCAAGACACTGCGATGTTAGATCCAACCATAAGAGCGCCTATCACAAAACCCAGACCGATATCTATTCCTGAGAGCATGTTCTTGATTCCAATTGATGAAATCGGAAATCCATTCTTTCTGACATAGTAAATTGGTGGAATCACAAAAACAATCTCTGCAACAGTCAGAATCAGTAGTGCATTTGGATCAATGTAAATCTCTAAAGTGTTTATGTCGATAAAGATCAGATTTGGAATTGCCAATAACGGTATCATGATGATGACGGTCGCGATTACCAAAAGGATCATACCTAGAGCAGTGAGTCCAAGAACACTCATCATTTTGCCCTTATCGATATCTCTCTCAAAACGAGTACCTGGTTCGAAGATCCCGATTCCTTCAGCTTCCTCAAGTTCAAATACGTCGGGGTCATCCATGACCAATTATTGCAACCTCAGGTTGTGAGGTTTAGGAGTGAAATTAAGCATTTGGATTACATCATGAAAATGCTTGCTCTATTCAACAGACTTTATGAGGAACTTTCTTCGTCGTAATTACACCAGAGATAGAATCTCAGAGGTGAGGATTAATGGTCGTGGATGAAAGTAGAGAGCCCTCGCGGCGTAGAGGGACAGTGTTGCTCTTCACCACAATTATCATCGTAGCCACGATCACAGGGTTATCCCTAATCCCTCAATCCTACACTGTTCCAGACCTCAAGATTCGCGTTGCACTGATTGACTCTGGTATTGATATTGATCCTGAGCTGGAAACTCGTGTTGTAGCTGGAAAGAGCTTTGTGAATACTACATTTGGTTATTCTGAAGATGACAATTCAACAACAGACAGTAGACCTGGAGACATATCTCATGGCACATACATTGCAAAGATAATAGCTTCAGCAGCCCCAGATGCAGCGATTGTGAACGCAAAGGTCGTTTCTGAGGATGATATCGCGACTCCTCTGGCTATTGTCGAAGCAATTAGATGGGCTGTCCTTGAAGAGAATTGCAGCGTAATCAACCTTAGTCTAGGTTTTTCTCCTATCCTGGATGATTTGGTCGGTCATACAATACAATGGGCATTTGAACACGGAGTATCGATTATTGCTGCCGCAGGTAATGGCGGTCAAAATGGAATTTCCGGGAGCTCTATCCAGTCTCCTGCCATCTATCCTGAGGTAATCGCTGTAGGTGCCATTGACGAATTAGCTGCTCTCTTTTCATTCTCTTCAATAGGTCCATTGAGAGACCGTGTCATGAAACCAGAAATCTCTGCCAGAGGTTACTATAACGACAACGGGCGGACAGTCGTTGGAACGAGTTTTGCAGCTCCTGTTGTCACAGCAGGAGTCATTCGAATTATCTCTCATTGTATCAGTAATGGATGGAGCTGGACGCCCGGTATGATTAAAGCTGTAATCATGATAAGCGCAGCTAAACTTCCATATGAAGAATGGGAAGTAGGTGCAGGTCTATTTGACCTTGATTCAGCCCTACTCTATATCAACTATGTACAGAAACCAGATGGTCTTCCTCTAATCGCTGCAATTACTCCTACAGAGAGTCCTTTCTCATTCGAACGGTATTTTGTTAATCACACAACTAAGATCCAAGTGTCTATATTCACAAGCAGTGAGGTCACTTTCAATCTCGCATATAGAGGAGCTGATAGTCAGTGGCTCCAAGGTCCATCATCAGTATATGTTAATCAGTCAGGTTTGTTTAGAATCGACCTGAAAGTTGTAGCATCTGATTCTTTAGAGGGTCTTGAAGCCTCAGTTTCGTTTTATACTGCAGGATACTTGAACATGAGATTTGAAATGGTGTTTGATGTTCGAGCAGCATACAAAGAGGTTGCCTTTGATATCAGTCACACTCCTTGGTCGATTGACTCATCATATGGCCAATTTCGTGAACTCTATCGAACGCTTACAAAATTCGGAATAGCAGTGACCGAGCTTAGGTACCCTGAGAATCTCACCTTGGATGTCCTGTCATCCTTTGATGCAGTATTTGTTCTTGACCCTTGTGCTTGGGGTTATGTTGTTGACTACGATGGTTACACATTTTCAAAGACCAGTATCTTTTCCTACGATGCTGCGGAGCTAGCTGCATATGAGAGATATTACTCTCAGGGAGGAAATCTTTTCTTGACTGCTCTAACAAATTCGAGTATCAATCACCAAAATGCGAACGCCCTGTTCTCTATCTTCAATCTGACACTCAATAATGACTATATCCCTGTTCTCTCGATTACAATCAATGGGGTAGTTTCCACTGAGTTGGTCACTAACATGATTGATCACCCTATAACAAGGAGAGTTGATTCATTTGATTATAACGGATGCTCGCTGAATTTCACAGGGACTGCGTATGAGATTGCATGGACTGAGGTGCTGTTACGTCATGAAAATGGGACATTCTATTCGGTAAACAAAACCTTGCTAGTGGGTTCTGAGAACAGTAATGGTGGACGACTTTTAGCTACAGGGAGTAATTTCTTTCTAGATAATTGGGCGCTAAATGACATGTATCGTTCAGATCAAAATCTGAAACTAGTAATTCAGTCCGTGTACTGGTTCTTGGACATTCTCAATGATTAAAGCAAAGGTGCAATCTTCTCCACCGCAGTGTTTGCTGCATATACAAGAAGTCCAGTCTTTAACCCCTTTCTCGCCGCCAACACAAGAATAGCTTTTTCTCCTGCACTCTTCATAATCATGAGCCCTTTCTCATTTGTCATGAGTATTTCTTCTAGAGTGCCCTGATCCATTCTCTCAGCTGCGAGATCAGCCACTCCGAGAATTGACGCGGCCATAGCTGCGATCTCAGCT
>SOKL01000391.1 GCA_004376265.1 Candidatus Thorarchaeota archaeon | reverse complement strand
ATCCGGAAGATGATGCCTTTGCAGAAAGAACTTTGAATGTGAGATATAGAACAACAATTCTATCCGCAAATCCTATTGGTCAGTTAGGTTATGAAACCCAGATTGCGATTACACTACTCTTCCAAGATATCTTAACCCTCGCAGATATTGACGATACTTCAACATCCTTTGCAATTCTAAATGATACAGGAACACCGTGGGTTTATTCCATTAATTGGCAACCTGCAACAAGCAGTTATCTGTTATTGATCACCACTGTGGGACAGACTACACTCACTTTGGGAGATCATGCACTCTGGCTCAATATGAGCTATGCAAATGTAGATCCATTTTATCGATGGGATGATGTCTATGTTCAATTCACAATAAGAACCCGGACTTCAGCACTCGATCTCCAAGAGGCTGAAATACCTGCTCCATTTGGAGAGAATGTTAGTTTCGTAGTTTATTACTGGGATGCAGATGTCACTGCAGGAATATCAGGTGCAGATTTCATTCTCGAAGAATCGGTTCTATTGACACCAGACGTCGATTACTTCGTTGTTGAGGGATTGCCAGGAGTATACACAATCTATATTGATTCTGCGGTTCTAGGGGCATTGGGTTCCCATGATATCAATGTGACTGCAGTCTGGCCAGGCGGAGCACCATATCATAACAATGCTCAGAGAGATGTTACAGTAAGTACAGTTAGAAGAACTGCTACGGTCGATATACTGGAACCAGCAAATCAACCGAGATACTTAGACAATATCACATTCACCTTTGCATATATTGATTCAATTAATGGTTTACAGATACCAGGTATTACATCATCTGAAATCAGTATCTACTCCAATGGAACTCTACTGAGCATAGGCGATTATGTATTGACACCAGTTGGTTCAACTTTCATTGTCATTATCAACTCAACAATACTTTCTGCAAATCTCGTGAATGGCTTCAATGTAACAGTATTCGTCAACTGGAATGATGGGACTAGTCCATTCTACACTGATGATGGTACATCTATGAAGGTTTCAACAACCCAGCGCATCATCCTCGTCGAACCACAACAGATTGAAACAACACCTGTTCATGATTCGATGAATGTAACTTTCATACTTGTAGACGAAGATAATGGGAATCCAGTTTCTGGCGCAATCATTCTATTCCGATGTGTAAATCCATCACGGACACTGAATGAAGGAAGTGAATATACACTTATTGAAATTGGTGCGGGAGTATATGAAATCTTAATTGATACGGATGCTCTTGTTTTCGGACCGGGTGATATAGGCGATTTCATCTTTGAACTTGAGGTCCAGTGGAATCAGAATAATCAACCCTTCTATAAGAACAAGTCACCGATTTCTCTAACAGGGACAGTTGATCTCATCTGGGCGAATATGCAATCATCAGTACAGACACCAACAGTTCAGATAACTGACTATGTGACAATAAATATTACATTGACAGACCTTGACCATGTTCAGGGCATAGCTAATACATCTATTCCAAACAACGTGATTAACGTGCACTATTATGGAACAAGCATCGTTCCAGATTCCTTGACAATCACATATCATGGATCGGGTATATTTTCAATAAAATTCAGTACTATTGACCTCAATGACTTCGGTGTTCATTCAGTGAACATCACAATTGATTATTACCCGTACACTTCTATGATAGTTAATCCATCATTCATTGTAACTGAAATTGCTACTAGTCTAATTCCATGGCAAATCGAGATGATTTTGAGTTGGACAGAACTAGCAAACATAACGGTGGATTACAATGACCTTCTGAATCTCAACCTAACTTCAGGAGCATCGCTGAACTGGACATATGGTTCAGCAAATGGGACTTTCATAGAAATTGGAACCACTGGAACCTATTATGCCATTATTGACACATCACTTGCAGATTCAGGCACTGAAGTTGTTAGAATTTATGCGAACAAGGATAAGTATCAGTTCAAAATCACATCTGTTACACTCGTCGTACTTGCACTTCCCAGTGATATTGTGTTAATAGACACAGGCTCTCCGGATGTGAATCGGGGAGAATCCATATCATTTAGCATCAGATTGAATGATACTGAGAGAGTCATTTGGATCAATAACACACAGGTTATAGCAATCTATGCGACACTTGAAGGCGTCCAATATCCTCTTACATGGGATGGAGTTTCCTCAACTTGGAATGGAACTATCCCCAGCAGCGCTACAGTGTTAGATCCTGGCTCTTATGAAATTCGTTTTACAGTCACTTTCAAAGATTATCAGACTGCTGGTGATCAATTTCGGGTTTCAATTACACGAACAGGTTCCGAACTCACAGTACGTGACTATGAAACTGGAGAGTTGTTGTTTGATATTGAGGCCGTATATTCACAGTTAGTGAGATTCTCAGTCAATCTAACAGAATTTGAAAACAACACATTGGTTAGTGATGCAACGATATATTGGTACTCGTCTGACTTCAATGGTCTGAATCTAACTTTCACGTATAACAGCACTACACAACTTTGGGATTTGGAATTTAATACAACACTTGGTTTCTATGGTACATGGGGACTTACAATTAGAGCATTTCCAACTGATCCCATACTAGCTCCTGCAACTGCAACTTTGACCCTGACTATTAGTAAAATCACAACTGAAGTTCAGGGGCCCACTCTGACTAAAGAAGTCGACTGGGGCTGGACTGGGAATATTAGCTTTACCTATTATGACACAGCTTTTGACCGTGGAATTGAAAATGCAACAGTTCTATATGACTACGGGACATTCACAGGACTCCAAGCACATGATCTTGGAAATGGTACATATCTGTTGTTCATCAATACTACATATCTCACGTCAGATGCGCAGTATCGAATCATAGTTGACCTTCAAAAGGATAATTTCGAAGAGCGAACGAGTGGTGCAAATCTTTTCGTTCAATTAAGAGATACAGAACTCATTGTATCTGTTGATGATGTAAGAACATATCAGAATACAGAGGATGTGACCAACCTGCAGGTTCCTATGGGTGACTCAACACAAATCTCGTTCTTTTTCAATGATACAAGCTCAATAGGTGGTCTCTTTGGTGGTCTTGACTTTGCTACAATTCAAGCGTCATTCGCCGCCACTGATTATTTCCCTGGAACACGAAATGTAACTGCACAAATTACTAGAATCGGCGAGGGTTGGTATGTCTTTGAATTCGATACTAACAATTTGAACCTCTATGAGTATAATGAGTTTGAAAAGATCATTCAAAGTGGACAATTCTTCCTGACAGTTCGTATGGAATCACTGAATCGAGTACCGCAAGAGGCCGTAGTTAGGATCTCAATCATTGTAGTTCCAACAATAATTCAGTATACAGGTGATACTGTTTTCAATAGTTTACACCTTGACGAAATCACAATACAATTCACATTATATGATACTTGGCACGATGTCGGAATTGTAGGAGCCCAGGTAATATCTAGTGGAGGGCAGTCAGCTATTGTAAAGCCAGGCAGTAACAGGTCACTCTCAAATGGTGTCTATGAAGTAACAATCCAAGTAGTAGGCACAGCTGGTGACAATATCATCCACTTGCTATTGGTTTCTAATTTTATTGAAGAAATTGAACTCCAGATTACTGTTACAGCTAATCCGAACGACACAGACATCTTGATAGGTCAGGTGACACAAATTGGTCTGCCAATCAGTCTCCTCGTCATTACCCTCCTTGGTCTATACGTGCGAGTCTGGAGCGTACCAAAGAGGATTCGCCAGATTAATGGTCAGATCAAGAATCTTCGCAAGGGTAAGGTACCCAAACCTGTCGGAGATGTCAAGAGCCGCCAAGAACTTGTGGCTGACCTCTTCAATGATACTTTTGATGAGATGAAAATCAAGAGAACTGCAGAACAGATGCCAGAAGTGTCTGTGCCAATCGAGGTCCCAGAAATCAGGGACCTCCTGATTCAGTTATCGATATTGACCCATTTGACTCCAACAGAGCTTGATGAGTTCATTTCAGATATCTCCAAGATGAAGATGAGCGAGCAGGCTGCTTTCGTGAGAGAGGTTATTTCCCAGGAAGCCATCCGTGCTGCTCGAACTAGAGGAATGACAGTTGAAGAGATTCTTGAAGAACTTGCTGATGAATCATCTAGAAGAATCTCTGCTACAGATGAGGTCATCGAAGCTGAACTTGTTCCTGAAGAACCATTTGAAGAGCGCGTATTCCTTCCTGAGGACGAAACAGTGACTGAGGAACCAGAAACGGAAGTCGAAACACCGAAAGTTGAGGAAAAGGCTCCAACTGAGAAACTGAGTCAATTCGAGCTTGAGGAACTTAAAGCAGAACTCATCAGAAAAGGAGTACCCAATCACGAGATTAACATGATTATTGAACAAGCCCGCCATCTATCACGTGAGTTGGTCGATGAACTTGTCAAGAGTCTTGGATTGAAGGAATAAGGGTTCACAAGAAAGATGAAAGGGGAGTGTGCTAGTCAGAATTGGCTAGCATCTTCTCACACTGTTTGAGGATCTAAAGTTTGTTCGAGGGGAAAAATGTTCATTGTATTGATGAGAGATAATCCTTGAACCCGGTGAAGCGGTACCCAAGCCGATCTTTCATGTCCTCAAGAAGCTCAAACAATCCATTCATGCGATAATCAAGAGGGTGAACTCCTATCTGCAGTGCACCTCCAAGCTCAATTTCAACCAGTGACTCCTCGATCGAGAGAGATCTTTGTCCTTGACTCACAATCCGTTCAGCAGTTTGGAATATTCTATCATTTGAGAGGTCGTGGATTTTGTTTCCATTAACACAGTAGTCAAGCCCTATCTTCTTCACTACTTGGATAATCTTTGGTGGAGACTCCCAAAAGGGCGGCACAAAACCAGAGGGCTCTTCTCCAAATCCTCTCCGGATAATAGATACTCCGTCCTTCAGGCGAGTTGTTGCCTTCTCATTGGTCATCTTCTCGAACTCGTTGAGAGACCCCGATTTTGCGAAATGAGAATAGCCATGCATTGAGATCTCCAAGGCTAAAGACCGGAGGAACTTCGTAAATATGTCGCCCTCGGTGAATTTGTTCGTTTTCTTTAGTCCATAGAAAGGCGTGACCAATAAAGTCAGACTAGATATTCCAAGGTCAGCCAGAAGGTCATAGGACTGAACGATGTCATCTTCAAAGACTGGTGAGATGTCATGCATGGAGAGAATGATAGTATTGTCCTCTACAGTTTCTATAGCCTTTCCCAAAACCGTTCACCAATTGCCGCGTGAGGTCACATTGGTATGTTTACTATGCCTTGAAAACCTATACACTAGGTTCAGGGTCTCCATTGGTCATATGCCAATTTGATATCTTTGTCAGTGATTGTTTTCCTTCCAGCATGTTCTGTCAACTCGAAGGCTCTCTTTGATAGGATTTTCCCGATTTCCTCGAGAATCTTTGCCAACTCTTCAGCGCCTCGGTCACTTACTCGCCCTGCACCAGAATCTCTCATAAGACGGTCAATGGGGGCGACTGGAATTATTCGATCTTTCCTTGCTCGTGGCAAACCTTTACACTCCTTTAACTGCGATTCGCAGCCTTGATACTTCTGTATCTCGGTTAAATTTCTTTAATAACTTTGTATTACCGAAAAGAAAACTTTCAATGTATTCGAACAGCAGAATAACGAGTTCTTAACCTTTTTAGACCGATTTGAACGGTTATTGAAGGACTGACTATTTACCTTCTCGAAGGACCACAATTCTTGCTTTCTTGAGCTCCTTGGCCAAGATACCGAAGTCCATAGATTCCTCGAAGGATGCAATTTGGTCAGGGTCGGTTCCCACAAAGGTGGATTTCGAATTCAGGCTACAGCATGAAGAACCCTCCACAGTAAACTCATGCAGCCCAATCTGCTGAGCAAGATGTTCGATATCGATACTGTCGTTTCCTGCATTAGGTCTGAGAATTGGAAAATCAGTCACGGCATTTTCGATTGCACGTAAAATCGCGGTTGTGTGAGAGGCTTGTTTTCCGATAATCTCACCTGTAACAATTGCATCTGCATCCTCTTGAATCGCAATTTCACGGGCTATTCGTAGGATGTTTCTCTTGCAGAATAAACAGGTCATGTTTTCTGGAGCGTGTTTTTGTACCTCTTCAATATCATGAGTGTGAGAAACAATGTAGAGCTTGACCTTGAAACCATGGATATAGTTAGCAAGAAGTTGTGCTTGTTTCATTACAATCTCAGTGCATCGCTCGTCAGCGTATGGAGCGTTGTCTAGATGGACAAAAACAGGGATACATCCACGTTTCATCACTTTGTATGCAGCAATAGGTGAGTCAAGCCCCGTGGAAATAGTGCACACGACTTTTCCCTGAGAACCCGTTGGCATACCACCAACACCCTTGATTGTCTGAGTGAAGAGATGTGCCTTGCCATCACGGACTTCAACGTAGATTTCCTGATCAGGGTTGGAGAGATTGACCCTCAATTCAAGTTCAGGTATTCCCTCTAAGATTCTCTCACCAAGTTGTACTCTCAGATCTTGACTAGAGAAAGAATGTTCACCAATCCGTCTTGCTCCTACAGCAAATGTAAGACCTGTTTTGAACTCCGCTCTTGCAAGTTGTTCACCCGCATTGAGAATCTCATCCATCTCTGCAGAGGTTTCGACAGTTGGAGATGTTGATACAATTCCAAAGACTTTAGCAGCCACCTCAGCAGCTTCTCTAGCTTTGGGTGTCTCAATGTAGATTCTTCCGTAGACAGTATGAACCTTTTCGAATGCCACTTTTTTTTCTCGTAGAGCTAACTCAACATGACGGGTTAGAAGATTGATCATTCGGCGGCGTGTCTGGTTAGATTTTATACCAATCTCTCCAAAACGGAGAATCACGGATGAATAATCTGCAGGAACCATGACATCCACCAGTCAGGTACGCGCAATTAACATCACTTATGAACTTAGTCAAGTGTGACGATTTTAGAACTCGCACAAGAACTGTACGATACTCTTGGAAAGTTGATGAATGATTACCGTTTCTTGAAAACAACAACTGCAATAACTACTACAACAATGACACTTACTGAAGCAATAACAATGATCGTTGCATCTAAGGGAGGTGCTGGCAACGTTGGGGAAGTTGTTGTCGTAGTTGAAGTTGTAGTGGTTGCTGGAGGTGTATAGGGCACTATACTGAGAGGGTTACCATCGTAATAGTCCTTCATGAAAAAGTAGACGTTTGTATTATCAACTATCGTATCGATTGGTAAATCTTCAAAAGCTGAACCATAACCGAAGAGTGGTACATTAGTGGCTGTGTGATAGTCAGCTGTCCAACTAACAGAGATATTGTTGACCCTCTCGATACGAACTGCTTCCTTCTCATTATGTGTCGAAACAGATCCTGGAAGAGTTGAGTTCAGATCATGACTCAGGACAACAAGACCTTCAGTTTCATGATCAGCTGTCACAATCAAAATGGTATTGTTATTTTCTTGCACATAATCTAGAGCGATTTGAACAGCGTTATCGAAAGCTATTGTATCTAGAGCGTTTCTTACTTTGTCATCATCATGTGCTGCAAGATCAATTCTACCTCCCTCAACCATCAAGAAGAATCCATCAGCATCTTGCGATAGGAGTTCGATTGATTTGTTTGTCATTTCGGCTATCGAAGGAGTGTTGGCATAGTTTCTATCAAGCTCATAGCTCATGTGGACATCTGCGAATAGACCGAAGATGCGGCCAGAAGCCACATTCATCATGGATGTTCGGTCGTAGACCATGGTGTAGCCATTTGACTCCATAGTTGTAAGATTATCAGAGGAGAAGTAATCTAGGCCACCACCAAGAAGAACGTCAACATCCGCTTCTTCAATTATTTGACGTACTATCTCATCAAACTCATATCTATTATTTACATGAGTCATGAAACTAGCTGGAGTTGCGTCTATTACACGGCATGTAGATACAACACCTGTGGATTTATTGAGAGTTTGTGCATATTCTAGGATTGTTTCAAGATGGTAGCCAGCTGTATTGATGCCGATATACCTCTTGTTGGTTTTTGCACCGGTTGCAATAGCTGTACCAGCTGCGGCGGAATCTGTTATGGGATCATCAGCACTAAACGTTGTCATGGATGCATTCCAAGTTAGTTGCTGCATCACAAGCGAACCAGCTTCACCTTCCTCAACAAGTCGTGCAAGTTCTACATGTTCGAAGCCCATTCCATCGCCAATCATCAGGATGATACTCAGTGGTTCATCAGCTGCTATTGTCACCTGTTCAATTGGCCTAGGATTTGCTTGTGCATGTATTGGAAGGAGAATCAGAGCAAAAACAGAGAAGACTAGGAAATATCGAGGCAGTGCAGTAATGGCGGTCATAGGTTGAATCACAGGCAGTTAGTTAATGTCGAGATATAAAGATTCAGGATTACTCTCTAATCTTCCCAAGTGTTCATATCTTAGGAAATCTAGACAATCTATGTTTGAGATGAAGATTATCGGAGTTGATGTGGGCGGTACATTCACTGATGTCATCCTGACATGTTCAGAGACGGGTGAACAGTATGTACACAAAGTACCTTCAACTCCAGAAAGTCAAGATGTAGCTGTCATCAGAGGATTACAGGAAATTCTCGCAGAACACAACATCAAGTATGAAGAGATTGGACTGGTTGTCCATGGAACTACTGTTGCAACAAACGCAATGCTTGAGAGGAAAGGAGCACGAGTTGTTCTGATAACAACAGACGGCGTGGAGGATGTGCTTGAAATTGGGAGACAGAACCGTGAGGACATTTACAATTTAAACGCCTCTCGACCTGAGCCATTAGTAAAGAGAGAGAATCGTATTGGAGTAAAAGAACGCATCAATTGTGATGGGAGAGTTATTCTCGCTCTTACTGATCAAGAGTTGAACTCAGTTGTTGAGAGTGTAACTCACAGAAATCCTGAGTCTATTGCTATCTCCTTACTGTTCTCGTTCAAGAATCAAAATCATGAGAGAGAACTCTTGCAGGCATTGAAAACTAAAACGGATTCTTATGTTGTAGCCTCCTCAGAGGTTCTTCCTGAGTTTCGAGAATTTGAGCGGACTTCAACAACAGTGCTCGAAGCATATTTGGGTCCACTAGTAATCGGATATCTCCATCATCTTGATTCTTCTCTTGAAGACATGTGTCCGAATAGTAAACTCACTGTTATGCAGTCAAATGGAGGGACAATGCTTGCATCCCGAGCACACGGTCGAGCAATTGGTCTTGCCATCTCAGGTCTTGCCGGGGGGGCAATAGGAGGTTGGGAAATTGCGAAACAATGCGAGGTCCAACGAGCAATTACATTGGATATGGGAGGAACCAGTTGTGATATCAGTGCAATACTAGGAGGTATCGTAGTCCGTCCTGATAATGAGGTCGGAGGACTACCACTTCGTATACCTTCAGTCGATGTCAAAACAATTGGTGCAGGGGGAGGCAGTATTGCATGGGTAGACGAAGTAGGCGTCCTACATGTAGGTCCACAGAGTGCTGGTGCAGTACCAGGACCCGCATCGTACAGGAAAGGAGGAGAGAACGCAACTGTGACAGATGCGAACCTCATCCTCGGGCGGCTCAATTCAGATTATTTTCTAGGTGGAAAAATCAAGCTTGATATGGATTGCGCGAAAACAGTCGTGTCTGATGTTGCATCAGTTCTCGGTCTGACTCTCGAAGAAACTGCATTGGGTATAATTCGAATTTCTACTGCAAATATGGTTCAGGCAATCCGCGAGGTCACAGTTGAGAGAGGAACAGACCCACGAAACTTCGTCTTGGTGCCATTTGGAGGGGCTGGACCTACACAGGCTGTAGACATCGCAAACGCTCTAAATATCAAACAAATTCTAGTCCCGCCACATCCCGGAATAACTTCAGCTTTAGGATTGGTCTGCACAGACCTTCGTGTTGACTTGATGAGGACTGTTCTCCTCTCTGCAAATGAGAACAATAGTGAAAACATTCTTGCAGTGCTAAAGCATCTGAGTGAAGAAGCAGCTAGTAGACTTATTGATCAAGGAGTTGAATCCGAAATAGGACATAATTGGATAATTGACATGAGATATACAGGGCAATCGCATGAACTTAACATTGAGATTCCACGAGATTGTAAAGACGTTGTGAAAGAGTCAATCAACCTATTCGAGGTCTTTCACGAGGAATCGTTTGGCTATTGTATGAAAGGTCGAGAGGTCGAGTGGGTAACTGCACGAGCTGTAGCTGAAGCAAGTTCTAGTAAATTCAAACCATACCAACACAATATCGATTCACCTGCGGAACCTACCGATTCAAGGAGAGTTCTGGTAAACAATGGAACTTTAGAAGATGCTGAGGTTTATAGAAGATGGGACATCGCCGTGGGGCAGGTCATCAGAGGATCTTCAATCATTGAGCAATTAGACACTACTACTTATGTAGGTCCCGGCTGGTCTGCTGAACAAAGAGCAGATGGTACACTTTGGATGAGGAGGGAGCAACAGTGATAGAAGATCCAATTTCATTTGAGGTTATCAAGAATGCACTCGTTTCTTGTTCAAGAGAGATGAGTCAGGCCCTAAAGCGTACTGCATTTAGTCCGAACATAAAGGAACGGAGAGATTGTAGTTGTGCTCTATTTGATGCGGAGGGCAGACTTGTTGCCCAGAGCAAGGATATCCCCGTGCATCTGGGTGCCATGCCTATGTCCGTGAAAGCTTGTATTAACAAACTTGGTGACGAACTCATCGAAGGATCAATGGCGCTTGTCAACGATCCATACTCAGGAGGGTCTCATTTACCCGACCTCACACTTGTTACGCCTGTTTACTCAGACGGCGAGCACGTCGCATTCACTGCAAACAGAGCTCATCATGCGGATATCGGTGGAGAGAGCCCTGGTTCGATGCCGGGTCTATCAACGACGATTCATGAAGAAGGTATTCAAATTAGACCCAGAATAGTTGGCAGAAAGGGTATTCTTCAACGAGAGTCGATTACTGATGTCCTCTCGGAAACTCGAACACCTGATGAGAGGCTCGGCGACCTTTCTGCTCAAGTTGCCGCGAACAATGTTGGTATGAAGCGTTTGTCTGAAGTAGCCAAGATACATGGATGGGACACATTGATTCAGACATTCGCAGAACTGCGCCATTATTCAGCACATAAGATGAAACTTGCCCTAGCAGAGTATCATGGTATGAAGGCAGAGTTCACTGACTATCTTGATAGCGACGGAGCAGGCACATGGAATATCCCAATATCAATCGGTCTTCAGTTATCAAAAGAGGGAGCTAAGATAGATTTCGAGGGTACGTCTGTCCAGGTCAACGGTAATGTGAACTGTCCCCTTGCTTCTACACTTTCTTCAGTCTACTACGTGTTCATAGCCCTATTCGGAAAAGACACACCCGTGAATGAGGGATGTTGGAGCATCATAGATGTGAATGTTCCCGAGGATTCACTTCTGAATCCAAAATTCCCAGCAGCTGTTTCTGCAGGTAATGTTGAAACCTCGCAGAGAATAGTTGATACAACTTTAGGTGCGCTTGCCAAGATAGTGCCCAACGTAGTTCCTGCTGCAAGTCAAGGTACGATGAATAACCTGACAATGGGAGGAATTGATCCTCGCTCAGGATCCGCGTTTTCGTTTTACGAAACCATTGGAGGTGGAGCAGGAGCGAGCATGGGAAGGGAGGGAACTAGCGGTATTCACACTCATATGACGAACACATTGAACACACCAATTGAATCTCTTGAAACAGAGTACCCCCTTCTGGTCCGGAGATACTCAATTAGAAGAGGTACTGGTGGAAAGGGACAATGGCAGGGAGGAGATGGAATCACTAGAGAGATTGAGGTTCTTTCAGATAAATGCACTATCTCAATCCAGTCAGAGAGAAGAATATCTCAACCGTGGGGTATCGAGGAAGGTGAAAGCGGAGAAACAGGGAGGAATTCTCTCTTGTTTGAGGGAAAAGTCCATTCACTTGAAGCTAAGTCAACTGCGGTGGTTCCAAAGGGAGCGATTGTACGGATTGAAACCCCAGGAGGAGGAGGATATGGACCTCCACCAACGAAGAAGTAACAGCAATCTATACTGCGACAGAAACAGATCCGTTCACTGCGTTTATCTTTAGAGTCTGTGTTTGAGCTCCAGCTGAAACCTTCACATAATAGATGGGGACATAATACCCCTCAAGTTTTTTGAAGGCTAGTGTGTGGGTTGTCACTCGTTTGGCACCTGATGGTTTCTGTCCAGCCATCTTGGACACGGCTTTGACAACTTTCTCAAGACTATTGAATTTCCCTGGTGATACTTTGTTTTTGCGGATCCAACCAGCACTAGCTCCTTTCTTTCCTGGACCTTTCAACAGCTTCTCAAGTGCTCGAGCTGGAGCACCAGTCCTCCCATCAAGGACCATTCCATCGCGTCTTTTGATCTCAAAGAGTTCTATCATGTCAACTTTGATTGAATGAAAGTCTCCCTTCTTCTTGGGTTTGTAAACTTCCTTTCCTACAAGAATACCCTTCACCTGCTCAGTTACTCCGATTTCCTGAGGACGAAGTCTCAAGAACCTGATGATGAGATTTGCGTCATATGAGCAATAGAAATCGTATTTGAGTGAGGGCTTCCCAACTTTGATGTGGCCAGGGCTAACACTTAGAATATCGGCCCCATTGGAGCCAGCTATCTTCTTGGCTTTCTCCGGTTTGACCTTCGTTCCAAAGTAGTAGAGCTTCTTCTTCTTACTGTCAACCTTCATCTTCGCGTGAGCACCAGTCACCTTGAACATCGAAGGTGAGAGGGCGGCTTTCTTCTTCGATTTTTTCTTTGCCATAACGAACCACTGACTTGACAGAGTACTACTAGCTATATGTTCTCTTTGGCTGTTATTTGTGAGCAAAGGATACTCTTACGGGGTCACCAACATGATAGATTCGAGCAAAACCCACTCGCTCAAACTGGAGAAAAGTCCCCTTTTTCAAATCGGAAATACTAGGTTCACCGAATCCTGCTTCAATGGACCCATCAATCATTGTTAGCTCGACAGGTACAGATTCTTCTTTGGGAATCCAATGGATGATAGGACCGCTTACCTTTCGGATTCCATCAACATCCAAACTATGAAGTTTCAGCTCAAGGGGTTTCAGGTCTTCAATCGTGAAGTTTGCATAGTCTTTCAGACGAACCAGACTTCCCTTTTTCATCCTCTTGTAATCTGTTTGTGAAATGCCAACTACACCTGAACCATTATTCACACTCAATGGTATCTTTCTAACTCCCTGTTCTGGAAAGTCAGGATGAACTGGTATTTCAGCAGTGTTAATATCTGATGGAAGGTTCGAAGTTGTGGCCCATACTGGGTCTCTTACGAAGAAAGCTCTTGGAGTGTCAGCATCTCTCAGTTTCCGATTCTCAGAGTAGACTGATTTCATAGAGATCGAAATGTCCACTACACTAAGCCCAAGGTCCAGCATGACTTTTCGGAGGGCCTGTGGGTCGATTCCCCGTTTCTCCAGAGATTGCATACTCCAAGTGCGTGGATCATCCCAACCTGTGTACGTGCCTTGCTGTACTTCAAGGCGAGACTTACTCTTGCTCAGTTTTGCGTCGTCAAATTTCAACCGACCATAATACAGGAGCTCAGGTTCTTGCCATCCATATATTCTCCAGATATGCTGCTCTATCTTTCCTTCCTTTACTAGGTCTTTACCTCGAACTATATGTGAGATTCCCAATTCATGATCATCGATTCCCCAGGAGTACTCGAGTAATGGCCAGACTCGATACTTGGTTCCAACTCGAGGATGCTCGGTTTCAGAGATGCGCAGAATTACATGGTCGCGCAT
>SOKL01000324.1 GCA_004376265.1 Candidatus Thorarchaeota archaeon | reverse complement strand
GTTAGACAATGAGCCAAAGGGGTCTCATCCTGTGTTTCCAAAGAATGTTCTAGCTCGGAAAATCCGAGAGATGTGCGTAAATCGGTTCATGATAATATGATATTGAGGGCAGGACATTTAGTCCGCCCTTGAATGGAGTGTATTAGTAAGATGGGTGCTAAAACCTACCAATACGAGCGACGCCTTCAATTGAAACACTTCTTCGAGGATCGCGAAACCAAAGAAACCCGAAGAACATGGTTGGAGATTCAACTCAAGCTTCCTGAAAAGACCGAAGAAGGTTGGGTCAACGATGGCAAGGTTCGACTCTCTATTGGAGAGGACCGTGACATCAAAGGTTCATTCCTTCTCTCGATAGAAGAAGCTTCAAGACTTGTCAAGACATTGGACATAATCGTAACAGATCACGAAGTTGAGAAGGCTGCTCTGTGGAGAGAGTAGTCCGGATATAGGGATTCTGTCCGGTTATTTGCCCCCGGACAAGTATTATTTTCTTCTTAGTTACACACAGAATAGTTTTATTCTTCAACACATCCTTGATTTTGCGTCACAAGGAGGATTCTAAATGACTAGTTTCTATTCATCAGCAGAGTTTGAGATGCTGGCAGACTTTGTATCCCCAATGGATGACATTGTTGCCTCTCTCCCCTATGTCTTACCCATGATAATTCTGGGTGTATTATTGCTTCTCTACCAGAGACATCTTCCTCATGAAACAAAGAAACGGAACTTGATATTGCTCGTAGGAATCCTTAGTTTCGGAGCTGCATTGATTGCAGTGTTCTATACAAGCCTTGGAGGAATGTTCGGCTTTGGATCCTGGTCTACTTTTATGAATGGACTTCAACTCCTGACTGACTTCTTTTTTGGGTCAATTGTTAGTTCGCTGGTGTATGTTGCGGCTTTTGCCATAGTTATCACTGTTATTGCATATTTTGTCATTTCACCAATTGACCCGGACCTGAGCGCATTGCGTGATGACCTAAAGGGTGCGAGACAAGAATCAAAGACAGTGAAAGGTGATATGCAGAAGATTGAGGCAGAGAATAAGAGGTTGACAGAATTTGTTTCCGAAAAGGAAGAGTCCTTGACTGCACTTGAAGGTGAGCTGGATACCATCAAAGCCGAAATTGGAGAACGCGAAACCTCTATGGCTCTTATGGAGGAACAGTTGAAGGCGATGGGTGAACCAGCAGCAGCTCCAGATGATGGGCTGCGTGAACAACTTAAGATGAAGGATCATTTTATTGCATCTTTGGAGTCAGAAATTGCAGACCTCCGTATCGCAACAAAACCTGTCGTCACTACCTTAGCAGATGACGGTACAGCCGCTGAGTTGTCAAGTAAACAGAAAGAAACACAAACTCGTTGGGAAGATCTCGCTCGAAGAGCTGAAGCCGCATCTGATGTTTCAGACAGCGTGATTTCGGATCTCGTTGAGTTGATATCACAGGTTGAATCAAGCGGGAAGGATGATGGGGCAAAACATGCTCTAGTTGCGTTGATCGAAAGTCTTGGCCGCTCAATGACAAGGGTGTCAAGAGAGGTTGGTGACTCTCATGGTGAAGAGCCTAAAGTTGAGATGATAGGGGCAATCATCATGGTAAACGAGATTGTCGATACTGTGAAGAAACTCGTGCGAAACTCTTAGTTGTAGAATAGATTCATCAACTCATCGTCTTGTGTTTCTAACATCGAATTGAGTGTTTTAATGGTTTGATGAATAATCGATATAATGGTGTATTTGCGCACACATAGGTTGGTTCTAAGGGTGGATAGTTCTATTTGTCGGACAAGAACGGATATGCGTACTCTATCTTGTCTTTTGAAGTATCTGGAGTTGCATACGCGACGTTAAGGAAAAATGAAAGGTTCTTCTAGTACAATTCTTGCACAATCCTTAATAGTGGCAAGTTCACTCGCGAGTGTTAATCACACCCGTGGAGAACGCTTTAGAGGAGATACGGTCATCCGATTGGATGAACCTTTGGTGGTTTTGTTGCGTCCAGAGGACATCATCTACGAGTAGATGCTACTTTCTTGGTCGCGGTTGTTCTCTACTAACACGTGAGGAGAAAAATAAAAATGAACAACCTGAAGAAGGCTGGTGTCATGGCTTTGATCGCCACATTGACCATTACTATGGTCCTTGTGCCATTCACGCCATTGGCCCAGATTCAACCGGTTGCAGCACCAGAGTATGCCACTCCTGAAGATGTATTGATGGATATTGAAAGATACATCGATACTCAGAAGGAAGGTGGTCCACTCGGTTCGATTTTAGCTAGTTATAAGGATTCAGGCTATATTCCAACTACTGTAGCTGTGAATGATGCCGGTGAGATGGCAACTATTGTCACCGTCCGGACAGATTCCGATGTAGCTAGTCTAGATGAGATCATCGATGTCAGCTGGAAAGTTGAGATCGGCGCGATGACACTTGCATACGGATTTGTATCAAGTCCTGAGGCAGTCACCGCAATCGAGAACTTTGATGGTATTGTAACCGCATTTTCCGACACTCTCAGAAGAGAGAGAACAATCGGCCTAGAACCCAGGCCTGGAATATTCGACGCTCCCCCACTAACTGAACCAGAGGCATATGCAATTATTCCTGAAATTGGTGCAGATCTTGTGTGGGCTGCTGGATATGATGGTACTGGAGTAAGAGTTGGTGTTATTGACACAGGTACAGACTTCAGCAGTCCTGACATGGTCGATGCAATCGACTTTGGCTCTGATGGACTTCCAACAAGCTATGATCCATCAGGCTATGGAATGGGTATGAACCTCTACAGAGTCAACCTTACTGTTGTTAACGTGACCAGTTGGATGGACGCCTCAAGCTGGAACATACTTAGCTTCACTGAAGGTGGAAAAACCTACATTAATACTACTACATATCAGCACAATAGTGGAAGCCCCTACATTTCGATGGGAGCTAGTCTGACTGACATAGATTACTTTATTGACGGATACCTTACCGGCTGGTGGGGTGACGAATATCCAAATCAAGTCAACCTTACTGACTACTACTACACAATGATGAGGCAGCCAATTGAAATTCCAGACCCAGCTACCATTTCTGGTGGTGGTGAAATGAACATCACTATGACCGGAAATAGTACAGTTGGTACATGGAAAATGGTTCCGTACGCTTGCAACGGTTATACTGGACAGCGAGTCTTCGACCCAAGTATGAGAATCTTCGTTCCCACACTTGTTGTAAACAGTACAAAGCTTATCATTGACTGGAACACAACACGTGCATGGACTGACTTCTGGAACATGAACATCCATCCCTGGTACACCGGTGAATGGGACTTCAACACTACAGCCGCTTGGGATTACTACAATGCCCTGGGTGACTGGAGCTTCGCTGATGATCTAGCAGCTGGCAAGTACTACCAAGCAGATGGAACCTCTGAGCACACAAACCTGTGGTTCGATTATCCATCTGATGGTTTGCGCCTCGGACTTGGTATACTTGCTCACGTCTCGGATCCCATTTGGGGAGGTTTGGTTCACGGTATCACCCCTGACGGACGACAAATTGGACTCATGTTCGATGGTGACTCACACGGAACTTTCGTAAGTGCTCAAATTGCTAGCCGTGGAGTAACACAGTACCCAGTTGGCCTTAACGGCACAATGGAGTATCTGCCTGGTATTGCCCCTGCTTCAACAATCATGGGAATAAAGACAGTTACTTATGGTGCTGAGTTCAACGCTATGCTCTATTCTGCTGGTTTCGACATTAACGAAACCTCAGGCTATTGGGAGTGGAACTGGGATAGCGACCACCAAATGAATATCACCAGTAACTCTAGGGGTTGGGTCG
>SOKL01000225.1 GCA_004376265.1 Candidatus Thorarchaeota archaeon | reverse complement strand
GAATTACGGACCTCGACTATTGTAACGTCCGGGAGTCCAACATACTCCATTGAAGGATGGTGGATGATGCTCAAGACATTTGACTTCAGCATCTTTGAAAAGAAGAAGCTGGCTCGGATGAGAGATTCTTTAACGAAACATGAGAATACAGAAGTGCAGAGGGAGTCGGTTAGCTCTTGTTAGAACGCAGCAACTCAGAGGAACGTGGAATGATCAGTGGCCGTGGGGTCGTCGTTCGTGTGTCCATTCTCATCATAGCTCTAATGATCTCAAGCGTCGCAATCACATCCTACGAAACACGGACCATCGAACCACAGGCTGACTGGGAGATTCTGGTAGACAGCTACGATTGGGAGATAGACTACTGGGAGGACATAGCATTCTATAATGCAACGGAGGGATGGATAGTAGGAACGGGTGATGTCGGGACAAAATACGAGGACCGAAGTCATGGCATTGTCATGCACACCAGTAATGGAGGGGTCGATTGGGAACTCATGTTTTCAGAGAAGGACTTGACCATATGGCAGATGGAAGTTGTAGGTCAGAATACGATATGGCTTGCCACAACACAGGGCCTTCTTCACACCGAAAACCGAGGTGGGTACTGGGAATATAGTCCGGGTACTGCAAGCTTATATCCTGCCACAGTGAAATTCCGTAACAGTTCCCACGGCTTGGCTAGCATCAGTAAAGGAATGAAATACACCAACGATTCAGGAGATTCTTGGCACACTTTGGACAATTGGAACTTTGAAGAATCATTGTATAAGATCAACTTTGTAGGTTATGATGTCATCTGGGCATGTGGATATAGTGGGATATTCCGAAGTTCAGATGGTGGCACCTCTTGGACTCACCAGAAAGACACCAACACTCGAGCAATGTCAGTCCTGAATGAGACTGAGGCCTGGGCTCTGAGTTGGGGCCTTGGCGTGACTCACTCCACCGATGGGACGATTTGGAGCCAGGATGCTATTGTATCCGGATGGAGTTATCAGATTGACCACTATTTGGACATGGAGTTCATCGATGAAGACAATGGATGGCTGGTGGGATCTGGTGATCCTGCAGTGGCTTACACACCAGACGGAGGTTCGAACTGGTATGCCCAGATGGCTTCATCTCCAAGAAGTCTTAGGGCCATGGACTTCGTAAATGAGACCCATGGCTGGGCTGCTGGCTGGAATGGAGTCATCGCTAGGACTGAAAACGGAAACCAGTTCGGTCCAAGACTCATCAAAGATGGCGACGCATTTGGAGTGATGGGGATAAGCACATTGAGGATACCGAAGAGTGTGGGTCTTGTCAACATTATACTTCTCATCTCACTACCTGTACTGTTCCTTGTTGAGAGAGTTGTGTTCGTCATCAGACGAGAAAGGACCGGTCTTGTTAGAAGATAGTACACTTGCACCATATACTAACCTAATCTGTCCTTCTTAATCTACCACAGCTTGGGGACATCGTCCCCACTGAAGGTCTCCCACACCTCCGGTGTCCAGAGCCTCACTGTCTCGCGCATCCATGATGGAGCGTGTTTTGTCTCCGCGAACCATCCTCATCAGGAGTGTGTACAAATGGTACTTGATCCTGAGTCCCATAGATAAATTACATCATCTGATAGAAATTATAAGCAAATTTACTTGTATGAAACTGAGAATATGATGAGCGGGGACAGAACGAGAATATTGCTACTTGTAGTGGTTGGATTGGCCATCATTACTGGAATAATAGTAATCCCATCACTACCTTTCTCGTGGGGAGTTGATCAAGGTGATGAGCTAGTGTACAACGTAGTATTTGTTAGAACTATTCCACAGAGCTGGGCTCATCTACCAGAAAGACCATACCCTTCAATTAACAGCTTCAACAATTCACAGATCACAGTCACTATCGACCATCTCCCCCTAATTGTTTTGACTTTGAATGATGCTACTTTCACTACAATTATTGTGAGTCCAGATAAAATCACTTGCACTCTAGAAAATGGCACTGAAGTGGATGATGAGGCATTCAACTTGCTATCAAACTGTATTCTTCCAATTGGTGGGTGGAATTTGATTGATTCCTATTTTCCTAATAATACTGAATCCTATCAGGAGAAACCCTTTGACACGTATTTCTCAGAAATAGGGAGTGAATTCTTCCTTTTTGGGTATCGTAAGATGATAAGTGATGACACAACCATTAGTTGGTCAGGGTACATCGACATGAACACCGGAATACCCGTTAATGTTACACAGAGATTCTTTGATCTTTGCTATACAGATGAAATTTTCCTAACACGTATTGATACTTGAATCAACTTTATCTAGTAATTCTGTCCAGTACTTCTTTCTCTATATCCTCAGCGGCCATCAAAACCATCCAAGGATCCCACTATAACTAAACCCGAACATAAGTAGTACGGTTGAATCAAGATGACATTACTGTAATTATATAAAGTGGTGCGGAGGGCGAGATTCGAACTTGATAGGGAGAATTATCCATTTTTCTTCTTAGCTGATTCAGTATTCCATGGAGTTTGTGGGGGTTCAACACCAATCTTGCGATCTATGATTAAACCAATAATTAGAAGAATCGGTATCGGTCCTCCTAGCCCTGTCATAAAGAAAGAAGAAACCAAAAGGATCGCCATTGGTATTTGGCTTACCACAGCTGATACCCACACAACCTTCTGACGGACAAGACCTTTCTGATGTTTTCGAATCGCTATTATGAACACAAAACGGAATCCAGACAAGAGGAATGCTATAACAACCGTAAATGTATCTAAGAAAAGAAATCCGGAACCTGAACTACCTGAGTCCGACCATTGAGCATAAGACCATAGAATCCCGACTATATCCAAGCGATAATACAATCCAGGAAATAGACTAACCGAGAAGAAGAATGGTGCAATCAATGAAAAGGAGGTCGACAAGGCGTTTGTTGTATTCATACTCAACCGGTTTGACTGTCATCCGATCTCCCTCCTATGGATTAACGTGTCCAAAGAGAATTCAACGATAATGCATTTGATTCTTCTCATTATTAGTATTGAATTGATGAACTTGAGTGAGGGGAGGTAACAAAGCATCTCATACAAAAGCTATCAGTGAATCTTCTTCCTGGGGGGAGGTTTCTAACTTGCGGATTAATACTAGACAGCTATTATCGTTTCGCAGCTGTCTTCAATATGTCCAGTAGATAATTTACATAACATATTATTTTGATAGCACATGAGAACAATCCCCACGAACACAGGCATGATGAACAATGGATGAAGGTAGTATACGCTTTGAAGGTTTTGTAGTCAACAACGTTTGAATTTAATCAAAACTGCATCTGGTCGGGTGTGGTCAATGAAACGAGAGATGCTACGATCTCAATCTCGAAAACTATGGTGGATTCTTTTGAATGAAATATAGAGCATAGATGAGAGATGTGACTGCTACGAGAGCAGCTGGTATTATTATGACAATGATTTCCAAATTATTAGTAGTGACAAAGGAGAGTCCTGGCACAAGCAAGAGAATGACTGTGCACAACAAGGTCAGATAGACCCAGCGTCTTTGATATGCTCCGCCATCATCATACGTCAGGTAGACATCGCCCATGTCACTATTTCCCTCCATTAAGGTACCATTTGAAAACATATCAGTTTTGTTAAGTGCTGAGTTAGTTGCAGAGGATAAACTATATATGTAAAGTTTACATTACGTATACTATGCTTTACATTACACCAAGTGATTGCAATGATAGACAATAGACTGAGGGAACTTCGGGAACAGAAGCTCAACGAGGCATCCAATCCACGCGAATGGACACAAGAGAGTCTTGGTCTACGAGTGGGTGT
>SOKL01000186.1 GCA_004376265.1 Candidatus Thorarchaeota archaeon | reverse complement strand
CGCAGTTCTTTCGATTTTGATTGCTGCTGGTTTCAATATGTTACTTCTTGGAATCACCATTGTCATAGCAACAAAAGGGAAAGAGGATATGGATGTTCCAGCTGAAGCTATCAAGAAAGATTCTGTGTTAATAAGATGGACATTCGTTGCACTACTGAGCATGTTTGCTCTTGGAGTGTTGGACATGGCGTCTCCTGATGCTCCAGTAAATCCCACCTTTCCAGCAGCCGCATCTTTCGTGTTATTCCTCTCTTATGTGATCTATGCTGGTGCGCTTACAACTGGAGATGTTGTTGATAATGCAGAAAAGGCAAAATCAAGCCATTCCCGAAGGACAACAGCGATTTTAATAATAATTGGGTTCATTGGAATATTCTTCGCTGGTGAGATTCTTACACATTCGGTTGAGATGTTACTTACTGATTATCACGACGTCATTGGTCTTATTGGCAACCAAGTAACTATCGCCGCATTGATTCTCGGTGCAGCAGGTGCTCTTCCTGAACATGGCATCGCAGTAATTGCTGCAGTAAAGGGTAAGGTTGAACTCGCAGTTGGCAATCTCATCGGTGGAGTCTTGCAGATTGTTTTACTCATTATGGGAGGGATAGGTATGTTTGTACCAATCCCATTGGACAGATATGTTCTGTTTCAAATAATGGTAATTGCAGGAAGTCTATGGTTCCTCAAGAGAGCGATAACAGACGACCACAAGTTAGACTTCTTTGAAGGTGCGATGATCATTCTACTTCAGGCGTACGTGTTCGTGCTTCTCATAACTGGGACTCCGATTTGATATGAGGTAGAATTGCTCGTAGGTCTTCCTCTAGAATCACAACATCAGCTGCGTCAGCAACATCTGGATGTTCTGGATTGTACGCAACGGAAAGACCAACAATGGAGAACACACTCACATCATTACGACCATCCCCAATGAAGGCGGTTTCTTCTAGTGGTACACCATAGTGCTCGTTTATCTTTCCAATCTCCTTAGCTTTCCCGCCCCAAGCCACAAGGTTGTCTACAGTCCCAGTCAATATTCCATCATTATGATGTAGCTTGTTGGTTAGAACATAGCCAATACCAATCCTACTAGCAATATCATCAGCCATAATATCTAAACCTCCAGAAAGGATGGCTGTAACAATACCATAATCCTTCAAAGCCTGAACAGTTTCAATCGCACCAGGAACAAGCTTTGCAGCACGCACATCTTCCATTATTCTTGATACAGGCTTCCCTTTCCAAAGACCTGCATCCAAGTCAGCCCATTGATTGTAGGTTATCTCTCCAGCAAAGTACTGGTCGTAGTATAGCTTACCTTTCTCCGTGGTCCCGAACAATTCATGAATCCGCCACCAGATACTACTGTGTTTTGTAAGCGTCCCGTCCACGTCAAAGACTACTAGCTTAATTGTCAATATAGAATACCCCTGACAAACGATTGGTATAATGAGGATGACTTACTTTTCAGCTTCTCGTTCTCTCTCTTCTCGAGCCTCGCGTTCCAAATCTTCTAGAAGTTCATCTATTAGCTTCTCTTCTGAGGAATCAGCTTTACCCTCCTTTGGTCTTTTGCCGCTTTCAACCCCGATGGGCGGAAGGACACCTTCCTTCTCTAGGAGGACCTCTGCCTCCATAGATTCCAGTTGGCGATCTATTCGTTCCTCGCTTTCGATTGTTGAATCAGCTCCTGAGAGATCTTCGGATAACAGTTCCCCTGCAATGGAAATTGACTCGAATGATTCAGATAATTTATCAAGCTGGGTCTGGATTTCTTCGGGTCTTAGCATCGATCGAGCTTCTGTCAATGCGTCGTTCGCAATTGTAAAAGCTCTAAGAACCTCTGCCTGAGTCTTGGCTTCTTCCAGATTTAGTAATGCTGTCTCAAGGGTGAGGAACTGCTGCTGATATCGAGACCTGCGATTTTCCAGATCGACAACTATAGTGAGATGAGACCTCGCGCTTGATCGATTTCCTTGAGACATAGCTTCCTTTGCCGACTTTTGTTCCTCAGTCATTCTAGTTTCAAGTCTTCGCATCCTCAGGGTCAGGGCATTCATCGTACCCTTCATCTCAAGGATTCCGCGTTCTGTATTAACTTTCTTTTTGCCACTCAGGAATCCCATTTTATACACCAATTTTGACCTTACACCTCTACTCGTGAACTGACGCATTTAAGGTATTGTCTAACCTGACTATTGTTGTCAGTCAGGAAGTTTCTCTAAAAGATTATATCATTTCGGAACAAATGACCCATACATTAGAATCTTCATTGTTTAAGAATCTCGAAGAAGTGGTTTGCATGGTTAGAAAAAGACCTTCAATTTCCTCTTTGGTATTCTTTCTGTTTTCTAGTATCTTTCTACTTCTAGTGCAGCTTGGATTTGTTTCATCTGTTGGACTATTCATTGTAACATTTGCTCAATTTACTGTGCTTTTTTGGCTATCAATAGTGTTATTCGTTTCATCACTAGCCATTTTGTTAACACAATATCCTCACTATGCCAAATGGTCGATGGGGTACCGTGGAGATTGTGTCCGAACTGTAAGAATGTCAGGAAGCAGAAAGGACTATTTCATTCGTGGGAAACAAGATGCAATTGTGAGAGATGTTCTCCTTGACGGCTGGCCCTTTAAACCAAAGAGTCCGAATTCAGACTGGCAGATATTCGACTCACTTGGGAATGAAGTGTCAAATCAACTCCTTGAATCAATAACATATACCCTTGAAGTTGTTTTTCCACATGAGGACTCAGCATAGATTGATACCGGACGAGTGATATAGAGAATCTAAACTCCTCAGGCGGTGCAACATCATGACAGCTCTAAAGACAATCCAAGAGGCTATTGTTGCAGCTAAACAATGCATCTTAGAAAACCTCGAGTGTGCATCAGAACACACTGGCACTGTCAATCCATATGGTGACAGGACTTTGCTCTTGGATGTTAAGGCCGAAGATGAGATAATATCAATTCTTCATAGCTCAGGAATAGAGTTTGCTATTCTCACTGAAGAGAAAGGATTTGTCAAGAGTGTCAAGAAAGCTGAGTATTTGGCACTTGTAGATCCAATTGACGGGTCAGCAAACCTTGAGAGAGGAATACCACTCGTTTCAATCGGCATCTCAATCGTACCCTACCAAGACAGGATGACTTCTGATGGTGCAGAGATCAGTGTAATTGACTCGGTGTTCACAGATGAAATTTACATCGCTGTTAGCGGGAAGGGAGTCACTAGAAACGGAAAGAGGGTAAAGACACGAGCGCATGTTGACCTCGATAAAGCCATCATATCATACGATACCAAGAGGACCTGGGATGAAGAGTTTGTCAAAAGTTCTCTAAGAACAATCCAAGCTGTTCACGATACACGAAGAAGTGCTAGCAATCTGCTTGACCTCTGTTGGACAGCAGCCGGTTTTCTCGATGGCATGGTTGATCTCAGAAACATGCTCCCTATCATTCACCTTTGTGGTACTCATATGGTCTTTGAAGCAGGTGGATATGTCCTCGATAAGAATGGAAATCGATTCAATAGTTCTCTCAAACCTGAAGACATGATGAATTTTGTTGCCGCATCCAATGAAACTCTTGCTAGACAAATCCTAGCCAGATTCCAAAAGTAGTAGACATCTGAAACAATTACAGAGGGGTTAGTTCTAGTTCTCCACTACTTCCTCTTCTTCTTCAATCTCTTCTTCTTCTTCTTTTGCTTCTACTTCCTCTTCTTCTTCCTCTTCTACTTCATCATCCTCTGCTTCCGAGGATTCAGGTCCATCTTCTTCTTCGGGTTCCTCTACTGCGACTGCTGCAACTCCTGGTTTCATCTTAAGTATGTAGACATATGCCACAACGAAGCTGAT
>SOKL01000291.1 GCA_004376265.1 Candidatus Thorarchaeota archaeon | reverse complement strand
TAATAGCGGTTTCTACCTACCACTACGTCTTATCGTTCTTACTATTGTTGGTATAGCCTCTTCTCCGGGCCATTCTGAAAGCCCATCTTTCTCTACCAACAGAAACTATATTGGATGCTAAACGCTTCTTCTCTCCTTCTGTCATTGACTTGCTCCTCCCAGGCTGACTGTTTCTAGCAGATTTGTCATTATTCAATTGTCGTGTCAATATATGAACTTTCGCATGTCAGATACTCCTAAGCAGTACATAACTCGGGATTCATGAAGTCGGGGTTCACGAAATAGGATAAGTATCCTATTTAATATCTCTCACACGTGGGCTTCTAATCATCCTCAAGAATCTCGAGCATCTCTGCGACCTTCTGAGCGACCCGTCTCCCCTTCTCAGTGATCACCAGGAATGTCTTTTCTCAGAACGCGCGCAAACTCGAATGTTGCAATAGAAAAACGAATAAACATTTGATACATTCTCCGCATTAGGAAGGTGAGTTTTGTGACATATGACGACAAGACTTTGAATTTTATTTATGACATGACCGAAGGATACTACATCTACTGTAATGCGAAATGATGTGATGTAATTATGCCAAAGAAACCTGACAAGACATGTTTTGTGATTGCGCCTATTGGCAGTGAGGGTTCAAAATCGAGAAAATGGTCCAACGAAGTATTGAAACTCATTATCCGCCCAGCTGTGATTGATTTCGGATACAAGGCAATTCGTGCTGATGAGATTCAAGAAACGGGGAATATCACATCACAGGTAATTAAGATGTGTATCAATTCAGACTTGGTCATTGCAAATTTGACTGACAGTAATCCTAATGTATTCTATGAGATGGCCATCCGACACGCAATAGGAAAACCAATAATTCAAATCATTCAGAAGAGCCAGACAATTCCTTTTGATATCAAACAAGAGAGAACTCTCACTTATGATAAAGAAACTCCGTCAAGCTTCTTTGATTGTCAAAATCAATTACGAGCTTTTCTAAAGCACATCGAAGAAGGTGATATTAACCCGGATAATCCTATTGCAAGAGCAATTGGTCTGATGTCGCTTGAAGGTAGTGACAATCCATTAGAAAAGACAATATCTGATATTGCATCAATGCTACAATATCTAACAGGCTCTATTAATAAAATTGATGAGAGAATACAAATCGTTGATTTGAAGATACCTCCAACTGAGTCCCCATTTTTAACAGTTTCACAAGCAATGGACCCAACACCATATCTAAATCAAATATCATTTTGCTCTAGGTGTCATGTAATGGATGTGACGGGTGATTACTATGATAAGCCCGATGCATCTAAAGATGATGTTCCAATATATTTGTGCAATAGATGTGCTGATATCATGAGAGCTGAAGGAGATATAGTATAATCTTCTTGCAAAGATGCATTTGAAAATGCTCCTATTCCTCAAGAATCTCCCTAATCTCCCAAATCTTCTCAGCCACACGTCGCCCCTTCTCAGTGATCACCAGGAACGTCTCACTCGTTGGTAAAATGGGGACGTCCCAAAGTTTAGGTGCCTAAACTTACTCTCCTAACACTTTGATGAAAACTGAAACTCCTTCTGTAAGTTCAATTGAAATTGCTAGAAACATCTTGCTTGCATTTAATGAGTACGGTAAAATTCTGTTTGTGAGCGGTATGTTGATGCTAGACTCGTATATTCTTGAAAAACGAGCAAGAGATTGACTGTGAAAGCACCATCAAACTAGAAGGATGATTGGCTTTTCTCTCTATAGAACTCATCTATCTCTGCTCGTTTTGCTGACCTGTCTGTTGCACTTCTCCTGATGTAAGGCCCTTTATCTTTCAGGACATATGGCTTGTTTTTCCCCTCGGGAACATCAACAACTGCAATAGTCTTCTCTTGGAGAGTCGCAAAACGAATCTTAATATCAATTGGCGGGTCACACCAATCAGTTATCCACTTCTGAATTCGATCATCATCGATGCCTTCTGTGAAACCTGACAGCCTACCCTCGTCATCAACTCCAATAAGGATCATTCCACCAATTGTGTTTGCAAAGGCAACAACTGTTTCAACAAATTCGCTTTGATTCCCCTTTATGATTTGCTCCTTGAACTCTACTGTCTGGTTCTCTCCTCTACTAATAATGTCAAGTAGACGGACTTCTTCATCCTTCATGAAGACTCCCTTTTTCGTGTATGGATACCGATAGTTGTAACCAGTTCTATCAATGGTTGAACCATCTTTGGCGGACAGTATATGAGACTCAATAATGAGTGGTTCTTCGCCCATCTCGAAAGACACCCTGTTTCCCGCAAGATTCATGTTTTCAGAAACCCTGGTGATATGCCGCCCTCTCGAATAGAACTTTGCCCTCAAATCATCGGATTGGCTGATTCCCAACTCGACCTCAACTGTAGCTTTCGTGCCCTCAATCACAAGTCCCATTATCCTTGCTCTATAATCCGGAATGACAATCTCTATGCAGCTGCTTAGATCATGGGTGTCTTCTGATAGGTTCAATTCAAGTGTTTCCCTAAGAGCTTCTATACCATTTGGAAAAAGGGGGTGTTCGAGAGAAACAAGGGGATCTTGAGTTAGCCTTCCCGAAGTTTTTTGTAGAATCGACCCTGAGGCGAATGTTCTGGGCCATTTACTGGGAGCATATCCTCGCCCAGAGCGACTCTCATGGAAATCAAACTCGTAAAGAGTGCCCATAAAAGGAACACTTAGTACACTAGGAATGTCAATCTTATGATTCTCGAACATATCTCTGAGCAGCTGAATAGCCTCTTTCACACTGATGCATTTTCTCACAAGAATCAGTTTTTCATACTCGTAATGCAATTCCTTGATTGACTTCTCATCCTTGGGGAGAAAAGTGACTAAACCATAGCACAACATCAGTTGGTCATCATTCTTCTCAAGAGCAAAAGCTACAAGAGCTGAATCATACATGTGCTCTCTCTCTGTGATTGTTCTAATCGTTTTCTCCAGAGTGTCTTTTGTCTGCGAGTTAATTTCAAATGGTTTGCTTTCATTCACGAGGATTTCCACCTTGGTCGTAGGACCCTTTCAGGAAATCAGTGGAAACTCCATCCTAATGAATTCATCCACACTGTTCGTGGTCATATGGGTTTAGACAACACACTCATCGGACTGCTATCTTCGCCCAGGCGAAGTTTTGGTAGTTCTACGTGGAAGGTGGTGATAGATTGACTGAAATTATTCCTTCAAATGGACAGCAAGCTTATTCTTTAGATTATTTGGATGGAGTCAAGAGTTTCTCCAATGGTTTGAGCCATCCTCCAAGTTCTTTAATCTCCACCTGAAAATCATTAGCCAGATCTGACTTGCCCTCTAAAAGCGCTAGACGGTAGAATTCTCTAATTCTGGTAATGGTCATTTTGGTTATTTTCAATACTTGTTTTACTAATTCTTCATCTTCTTTACTTGGTGAAGACCCTCCAAGTATGTAATGAGTATCATCCATGATTGACTCAATATGAATTCTTCTTTTGGCCAATTCAGCAAGTATTTGGGACCAATTGATCTCTCTTGTCCTAGGACGAAAAGAAATTACAGCAATTATCAGTGCAGCACTAAATGATATGAGAATCAACTGGAGAAACTCGAAACGAAGGACTTCGATGAATGGGAATAGGATACCGAACACTGCAATTGCACCTACAACAGATCCAATTGCCCAGTAGACTCTCTGAATTGTTGGTGTACCTAGTCCTCTTAACTCTTCTATATTTCGCTCTATTACTTGGTCGATATCGCTCATTACAAACCCTCTATAATCTCCATCTATATTTTCTCTTATGTATTTGTCTAGAGTTTGCGCGCTCAAACTCTAAAGTCTGGCCGGGGCTATTTTTTTTTGTACATGCTCTCAAATACGAA
>SOKL01000372.1 GCA_004376265.1 Candidatus Thorarchaeota archaeon | reverse complement strand
GATTGGGGAGAGACTCTCAACATCAGCTTTTGGATTCAGGAACCTTTCTATTCAACTTACGTTGAAGGATTCAATTCAACTCTCCTTTGGAATAGCACAATATACAACTTTGTTGATGTAGACAATGGTTTTTACTATCTACTGCTTGATACTACTGATTCAGATTTTGGCATCTACAGTCCTCAAATTACAGTTTCAAGAGAATTTTACCAAACAAGACAGAGAGCTTTCACATTGATTGTATCAAAAGCTCCAGGTCAGATATTACCGTTTCAATCAATATATAGTGTAGTGATTGAGAATACAATTGATTTTGAAGTATATTTGAATAATACATTTACAAATGGACCTGTTGATGGTGCAAGCGTAACCATGGAATGGAATGGTACAGTCAGTGGGTTGACACCTACTGGCGTTCCCGGATGGTATATAGGTTCAGTTAATGTCACAGGATTTGGCGTTGGACAGTTCCCACTAACAATTAGAGCGGTAACTACGAATCTTCAGTTTATTGAAACTAATATTGATATCAATATAGTTCCGATTCCTACAACCATTGCACTTGATGATGGTAGCACTCTCCGAATAGTTTTCTTTGGTGATACATTATCTCTCCTAGCTATCTACAATGACACATTCCATGCATCGTTTGTTACTAGCGCCAATGTTTCATACACACTTGGTAGTATGAGTGGAGATTTCACCGATGAGCTAAACGGAACCTACAGTGTTGTTATTGATGTTAGTTCATTAGGTTCACAATCTATCTATCTAAGAATGGTAGCGGTTAAAGATGGATATGCAACAGCAATCAAGTCCATAACTATCACTATTCTTCCTATTCCAACTCAAGCTATGGCTACTCCGATTCTCCGGAGTGGTTATTGGGGTAATAACCTCACATATCTCTTCTATTATAATGACACTCAACATGATTCACTAATTGTTGGTGCTAATGTAGTTGCAAGTTGGGATGGAGGCGATGCTCTAGTGATTGCTCATTCCAATGGATCATATGAAATCGTTGTCCTAGTCACTATTGAGAATCCTGGACTGTATAATCTAATTGTCCGCTTCGATCTTTCGAATTACACATCTAGATCCATTACTGCGAAAGTCGAGATCTATTCCACACCAGCAGATATTGTTGGACCCGAAACGTATTCAGTTCCTGTAAACGACGCAATTGTCATAATGTACAATGTCAATAACACTCTTGATAACTCATTGATTACTGATGTTATTGGAATAGCATATTCTGATGAGCTTGGTCAGACTGAACTTCAACTCTTGGGTAATGGTTCATATTCACTGAATCTACCTGGGGACTTACCTTATGGGACATACGATTTTACCATCGCCTTTAGTACAACCAAGTACGCCATTAGTCCAATACCCCTTGAAGTGACAATCAGACCAATACGAGTAGAGCTGAGATACGGAAGTGATGAAGTACTTACATCACCAGGACTTACCGTAGTAGTCGAAATCACTTATTTTGACCTTGATCACCTTACAGGCATTTCTGATGCAGATGTTACTGTAATGTACAGTCAAGACAGTCTCACCTACTTGAACGACTCCACACTTGCAGCAGATGGCACCTACACATTGTCCTTCATAGCTAACGCTGGTATGACCTACGAGGTTACCATCACTTTCCAAAAGGAGGATTACGAAAGTCGCCAATTAGTATTCACAATCAAGTCTGACATAAGCCAAGAACAGCAATTCCAGCCAGCATTAACAATTGGGGGAGGTAGCGCTCTGATTTTCTTCACTCTGCTCATAGTAGCATATGTAAGAATCTGGAGTGTGCCCAAACAGATACGAGAAATGAACAGGATGATTCGTGCTCTATCAAAGGGACGAGTTCCAAAGGCACCCAGTGCTCCAACAAGACAAGGTATGTCGATGGTGATCATAAACGAGGAAATTGATTCTCTGAAACTCAAGAAAGATGAAGATGAGATTGTTGAATACCCGATAGTCACGATCGTACCTGAGCTCAATGAGCTCTTAGAGGAGCTCGCTTCAATCACTGGACTTGGAGAGGTCGAGATTGAGGCATTCCGAGCAGACCTTGCTAGGATGAAGTCGAGTGAGAGAACTGGTTTCTTGAAAGAGGTAATTGACCAGGAGAAAGCACGACGTGCAGATGTCTTGGCTAAGCCGTTAGTTAGTGAACCTGCTCCTGAGGATATACCCCTGGAACAGAGGCCAGAAGAGCTCGAAGACCTGCGTCAGAAACTTCTGAAGAAAGGCATGGGTGCTGATGAGATCGATGTCATCATCGAGGAAGCAAAGAGTCTCTCTAAGGCGGATCTTGATGCTCTGTTAAGCAGTATCGGAATTGATATCGACTAGAATAGAAGAATAAACCAGCTGGTATTGTATCAGCTGGGAATCTTCTTCTCACAATGTCTTGGCGAACAGTTAAGTGAGATTCATGTTTTTCGAGTTGTTATGGACCTCGATGAACGAATCAAGCTAATCACCAGTGTTGGTGAAGAAGTAGTTACGATGCCTGAGCTGAAACAGCTCTTGGAAGAGAAACGCAATCCAATCGCATATGATGGATTCGAACCGTCCGGGTTAGCTCATCTACCATTTGGTGTGTATAGGGCTCTTCTCTTAAAGGACCTAGTGAAAGCTGGAATCCGTTTCAAGATTTGGTTGGCTGATTGGTTTGCATGGATTAACAATAAGATGGGCGGCGATCTAGAGAAGATTAGGCATGTGGGTGAGTACTTTATCGAGGTGTGGAAAGCAGCCGGAGTTCCAACTGACAAGGTTGAGTTTCTCTGGGCCTCAGAGGCTATGGATTCTGTGGAATATTGGGAGAGAGTTGTGAGAATAGCTAAGAACACCACAATCGCTAGAGCAACTAGAGCTCTTACGATCATGGGGCGTAGAGAAGGTGAGATGAAAGAAGTGGCTCAATACTTCTACCCGATGATGCAAGTCGCTGATATTTTCCATTTGGAAGCAGATATCACACAACTTGGTCTTGACCAACGTCGAGCCAATATACTTGCAAGAGAAGTTGGACCTAAGCTAGGATGGTGGAAACCTGTCGTTATTAGTCATCACATGCTCATGAATCTAGAGGGAGCTGCAGAACCAGAGGGATTCGATGAGGAGAAGGGTTTCGATGTACAAATATCATCTAAAATGAGCAAGAGTAAACCCTCATCTAGTATTTTTGTTCACGACACTGAGGATGAAATACGAAGCAAAGTGATGTCTGCATATTGCCCACCAAAGGAGGCAATCGGAAATCCTCTTCTTGACTACGCCAACCATATCGTATTCCGTGGTTTCGATAGTATAACAGTAGAAAGGAAAACAAAATTTGGAGGAGACATCGACTTCACCAGTTATGATCAAATGGAGAAGGCATACATTGCAGGGGATCTCCATCCATTAGACCTCAAGAATACCATGGCGACCTATCTCGATCAGATGATTGATCCCATTCGCTCACATTTTGAGAAGAAGAAAAGTGCGGTTCAGATGCTAGAACTTGTCAAGAAGTATCAGATAACTCGATGACATCCTGATGTCTTCTAGTTCTGCGTGTGACAACTCCAAGGGCGATAAAGCCTACAATTACACTGAACCAAAGTGTAACAACTCGAATCAGAATTGTAGCGGCACTTGCAAGATCAGCAGGTAATCCCAGAAGGAGTGTAATTAAAGCAACTGACGTGATCTCGTATGTTCCTACACCTCCTGGAAGGAATGAGATTGCACCAATAATCGAGGCTGTTGAGTGTACGAACGTTGATTGCATTAGGAGTATTAGTGAAGCTGGTGTTAGTGATGGTAGACCTGCACCGGAAAGCAGACTAAGTAACAACCAGAGTTCAAGACACTCCATAAACCATCCAGGTATAC
>SOKL01000200.1 GCA_004376265.1 Candidatus Thorarchaeota archaeon | reverse complement strand
AAGCTGAAGAAAACCTGTCTGTCCCAGCGAGCAGGCTTATGATTATGGTCTGGGAGAATCTCATACGAAATGCAGTTGAACATGCAGGTGAGAGTTCTATTATTGACATTGAAATCTCAAGAGAAGAAAATTCGATTCTTGTGCTCTTTTCTGATAATGGCCCAGGTGTTTTAGAGAAAGTTAGAAAGAGACTATTCCAGAAAGGTACTACAACGGTCGAAGGGGGTCTTGGACTCTATCTCTCACGAGAGATCATCCAATCAATAGGTGGAACAATAGAGCTAGTGACTGATGAATCAGTCGAAGGTGCGAAGTTCAAAATAATTCTGCCAATCGTTGAAGATTAAGGTCGTTTTGATTACTCTCGCTAAGAACGCACTAAGCTAATTGCGTTAGTCAGAAAGATGGAAAAGTGAACTCTACTCTTCCATTCTTGTTGTTCCGACAACCTTGAATAGCACAATGTATCATTCTTTTTCATTGTTCAATAACCAAAGGGGCGGAAACGCGGTGGAAGTTCCGATTGTTAAATACACAGACAAAGATGATATAGAACGAGAGATTGAATTCGACAATGAAGAAGAGGACACATTGGATCTCTCTAAGAAAAAAATCATATCAGTGGATTTCGAATCAATTGTCCAAATTCCTAATATTATCGAAATAAACCTTGGTGGTAATGTCCTTGAAACCATCGATCTTTCACCTCTACGAGGATATCCGACCCTTGCAAGATTCAGTCTTTTCAAGAATAAACTGAAGACAATCGATTTGAAACCTCTTGCAAAATGTCCAAACCTGCAGGAACTCAACTTGGGAACAAACCAGTTTGATTCAATTATTCTAAAACCGCTCAATACGTCTACTAATCTTAGAAGACTTAGGCTTTTCAACAACAATCTCAGTTCTATCAACATTAAGCCATTGTCTGGGTGTACATCACTTGAAACGCTAGAAATAGAGAATAATGATTTGAGTTCTATTGATCTGGCACCGCTCTCGTCTTGCCCCAATCTTCTACAATTGAATTTGATGTATAACAAACTTACTGAGATTGATACTCAACCTCTTGCGAATTGTACCAAAATGAAGTTTTTGTATCTTCACCATAATCAGATTCAGACAATTGATTTGCAGCCTTTGAGTAATTGTTCGGATTTCAGAATATTGAGACTTGGCGGCAATCAGCTTGAAGAAATCGACCTATCTGGTCTCTCCACGTGCACAGAACTTCGAAGGCTTGGATTAGCTATGAATAGAATTCATAATTTGGACATTAAGTCTTTGAAAAATGCAGAAAGTCTCTCAAGTCTGGATATTGCAGGAAATCGTCTGACCAAGATTGACTTGGGACCTCTTGAAAATTGTGAGGAACTTGGAGATCTCTATCTGTTCAGTGACCACCCTGATGAGAATGAATTTACAACTCTCGATATATCGCCATTATTCAACTGTGCCGAGCTTGAAGATTTTGGAGTGAGTGAAGAAACTGAGTTGAAGGCGGATAAGAATCTACAAGATGAAGATGACCTTCCCATTGCTCTCGAAGAACTCATTGAAGATAATCGCATAGAATGGGTCTAAATCATTCAAAGGCGCCATCACATGGTATCTTTATATAACGGATTATATGTAAGGAATTTGCCGGGTAAGCAAGTTTGAGGATTTTTTAATGTCTACAAGGGAACAGGAAATCGCTAAGATAGCGAAAATGTACACAAAGTATCTTAATGGACCTCTTGGCAGCGGCGTGATGAACCATCTGCAAGAAGGAGAAAGTTTTACTGTCGAGTCAGAAAGTAAGATACTTGAAATTCTCAAAGTCGAAGGCAAGGCAATTGTCAAAGTACTTGACTCATCAATACAGACAAATCAAAATCAGAGAGACCGCCTCAAAAAGATTCACTGATTCTTTACAACCAAATCAAAGTGGATATAACGGATTCTTGCAGCATAAAATATCAGGATGTGTAATAGATGGTAGTGGAAATGGACGATGCTACACAAAAACAAGTTCAAGAGATGTTCTCTGACTTAATTGATGATGTGACAATTCACCTGTTCATTGAGGAGATTAATTGTCTTTACTGCAACGATGTCAAGGATATGGTTGACCAACTTGCAGAGTTATCTGACAAAGTTTCGGTGCAAGAACATAAAGGATCACTTGATGCTGCAGATGCAAAAGAGATGGGTATAGAACGTACTCCAGCCCTTGTGCTTCATGGAAAGAAACCATACAATGTCAAGTTCTATGGAATTCCTGCAGGCCATGAGTTTGGAGCTTTGGTTGGCTCAATTGTTGATGTATCTAAAGGAACCACTCCTCTACCTCAAGATGTTGTTGAAGATATTGCGTCAATTGACAAACCAATTAACATCAAAGTCTTCGTGACTCCACAGTGTCCGTATTGTCCCAATATGACCCGTCTCGGCGCTCAAGCCGCAATCATCAACCCTTTGATTTCTTCTGAGATGATTGAGTCACTTGAGTTCCAAGAAGAAACTGCCAAGTATGAGGTCTTTGGCGTTCCTAAGACTATCCTCAATGAAACTACATCAATCGAAGGTCTCTCACCAATTGAGATGTTTGTAGAGAAACTGTTCGAAGCTGTGGGTAATTGAGATTACAAAAAGGAATTATAGACGAGTTGAGATTCCTGGCTTATGGAAACTCAATCTTTTGTTATAATGTTAAGACCGGCCAATGAATACGGGAGTCCGCAGACAGAGGACCGTGTGTCTGAACACTTTGAATATTTGCAGAATCTCCACAAGAAAGGCATACTGATAATGGCAGGGCGTTTCTCTGAAGTGCTCATAGGCTTAGTAATGCTAGAAACGTCAACACAAGAGGAAGCTGTTGAAATTATGAGAAACGATCCCGCAGTTAAATCAGGTATTTTTCACGCAGAGCTTTATCCGTGGCAAATCGCGCTCAAATAAGGCAAATCAGTCATCTTTCGGGCAAGTGAAGATAAACTCAGTTTCATTTACGTACGTGTAAGCTTGATATGCAGCATGAACACCCTCGCCGACTCCAGTGATTGCTTGCTTGAACTCGCTATCAACTACATCCCCTGCAGCGTACACACCTTCGATATTGGTCTTGCTAGAGCGATCTATGATAATTTCACCCTTGGCATTGAGTTTGACTCCTAGCTTCTTCGCTAATTCGGAGTATGGGATTCCGCCAATAGCTACAAAGACACCGTCAAGGGTAAGTGTGTCTGAACCTTTGTATGGTTTGTCGAGCTTCACTCCTACCACTCTTTGTTCTCCGAGAACTTCAGTGACGTTGGTCTCTGTGAGAATCTCTATCTTTGGTTCATTCTCAATCCGTCGACCATTTACGGGTTCTGGTCGGATTTTTTCGCGTCTGTAAATGATGTAAACTTTAGGACAGTACTTAGCAAGAAGCAATGCTTCCTTGGCAGCACTATCACTACCTCCGATTACAGCTACTACTTTATCCTTATACAGAGGAGCATCACAAAGCGCACAATAGCTAACACCTCTATTCTTCAACTCCTCATGTCCTGGTACTTCGAGTTCTTTGTCTTTCATGCCTGTTGCCATAAGGATTGACTTGGCTAAGAAGGTCTTATTCTCAGTCACGACATAGAAGTAGTTCTCTTTGTTTCGAAATACGTCCACGACCGTTCCAGTTTCAATGTGCACTGGGTAATCCAAGGCATGTTCCTTCAGTTTATCCGCAAGTTCTTGACCAGTGAGCTGAATATATCCGGGGTAATTAGCAACATCATCTGTAAGAGTAATCGTTCCGCCATCAACACTTCCTACTACTGCAACACTCAGATCTAATCGAGCTGCATACATTGCTGCACCAAAACCAGTTACACCTGAACCAATTATCATCAGATCGTACATCTTCTTACACCCCCAATTTCCGTTTCAAT
>SOKL01000096.1 GCA_004376265.1 Candidatus Thorarchaeota archaeon | reverse complement strand
TCTCTCTACAAGTTGATCTCGGAGTATCATCGAACCGATACAAGGAGAACAAAGCGGGTCGACAATAGCCCAAGTGTCTGCACTATCAATCCAACTGTCAGCAATAACTAAAGCGTTTTCCACGGACCCTTTCTTTGCATATACCTTCATAACATCAATCGCAGCAAGACGAGTTTCAAATGTCTCAATCTTCCAAAGTTTTTCCATGAGTTCTGGAAACTGGTCTTGTTCCAAACCCCTGGTATGTTTCTTCATACTCCGATGAATATCAGGCAATTCAACCCCGATAAACTCCAAAGAAGAAGTCTTTAGATACTCAGCAATCTTCTCCTTTCGATCGGGCTTGCTCAATCCAATGAGCTCCTCATGAATTGACTCTGAAAGGAATTTTGACATGAGAAAACTCATAGAATCATGGGATATAATCGTAGGCACTACTACAAGAAATGGAAATAAGGGGAAATGAATGAGGAAAATATGGTGAAAAAATGTCTGAAATCCCAATGCCTGCTTCTGAACCTTATCAACCTCCGAAACAATCGTCAGGTTGTGGTTCGTGTGCTAAGATCGGCGTCATAATCTGTGTGCTATTCATAATCGGAATTCTGATTATCTCAATGGTTTTCTGGGGAGGCATAGCAAGCATCTTCGGTGGAATCTTTGGAGGCGGAGGTTCGACATATGAAACACGGGTACTCTTAAGCGACCATAGCAGAGATGTTACTATCCATGATCCACTTGAAACATATTATCGTGAAGAATTCAATGTCTATAGTTCTGAGGTGCAAACAAGTACATCGCCAGATGTCAACTTTGATATCAGTGTTTATGACACAGGATCTGATTCAGTTTCAGTTACAATACATTTCGCAATATATGAAACAGATGTATCAACAGTTGACTCGCTATCATGGTCTGAACTTAATTCATATCTAATTGAAGAAGGAGATTATCTAACTCAGGTTGATGATTTCTTCAATCTCAACAATTATGCAGATACATATACCTGGGTAATTTGGTTCGATGCTACATCAAAGACAGATACTTGGAGTGTTGACATCGACTTGACTCTTAGATATAATTGGAATCTTTAGTAATGCTACTGAATAGTAAGAGGAGAGTTCAACAAAGACATTCTCCTCCTACTCTTTCCTTTTTTTAGCTCAATGATTCAATCGGCTCATTTTATAACCCATCCACTGAGATTCAGTTCTCAACACAAAGGCAACAAGAGCACAATGTCATCCCATAATGTATAACAGAATGAGTTCCTAATTCAGTGTTGGTGCACCATTTGTCAGAATCGCAAAATCGGTTGCTTTACCTTTCAAAAGCAGACATCGAAGAGATCAACCTCGGGATGGATGAGATAATCAATCAACTTGAAATAGCATTCACAGAAAAAGCCGAGGGGCGAGTAGAAATGCCCCCAAAACCTGGAATTCATCCTGGCGAGGGGGACAATTTCATCCATGCAATGCCTGCATATATTCCTACAATGAAGTCTGCAGGTGTGAAATGGGTTAGCGGCTTCCCACATAATCAAGAGAGAGGACTACCATACATTTCTGGTCTTTTGATTCTGAACGACCCAACAACAGGTCTACCAATCTCTGTCATGGATTGTGTGTGGATCACCGCCAAACGGACTGGTGCTGCAACTGCAATAGCTGCAAAGCGATTGGCGAGTGCAGATTCATCTGTTGTTGGAATCTTGGGATGCGGTGTCCAAGGTCGAAGCAATATCGAGGCTCTGAATGTTGATTTCCACATCAAACAAGTTATGGCTTACGACATTGATCATGACATTTCAGTTCAATATGCAACCGAAATCGAAACGCGTTTCGGATTGGAAGTAACACCGGTTGAAAAACCGAAAGATGCTGTATCTGGATGTGACATTGTTGTAACAGCCGGTCCAATTCTAAAGAAACCTCATGCGACTATCCAAACTGGCTGGATGGATGAGGGTGCATTCGCTTCTCTAATTGATTTTGATTCTTACTGGCACCCGGATGCAATGAAGGAGTCGGATAAGTTCTGTACTGATGACATTCCGCAACTACGTCACTATCAAGAGGCAGGTTATTTCCATGATATTCCCCCAATCTATGCAGATCTTGGCGAGCTAGTTGCAGGACACAAACAGGGTCGAGAGAATCCGAAAGAACGCACTATGGTATGCAATCTCGGACTAGCCATGGATGATATGGCTGTCGCACCCTCAATCTATCAGAAGGCTGTTGAGAAGGGAATTGGTACTTGGTTACCGCTGTAGGTTGACTTTGAAAAGAGAAGGGATGGAAGGAGTGTGACGAGCACACTCCACTTGGAAAAATTACTCCGAAACCTGTGCCAAGGATTTAGCGAGTTTCTTCTTCTCCTCTATGTTGCTTAGACGATTAATCATAATTCTTTGTGCTTGGGGAGAACCAGCTCCGTGCATTGATTCGGTTAAGTATCCAACAGCGGCTCGTCCTAATGTAAGATTCTCTATTAGTCTCAGCATCTTGACACGATCCATCGTCTCGACCCCTTCCACTCCAACTAGATATTTCTCTATGATATTGCGTGTCTCAGGATTACTAAGTTCTCGTGCACTTGGACATGTCACAAATAGCCCACCTGCAATATCCTGCAGCAATCTAGAGATCTCAAAGGGAAACCTCGTCACATTTTGCTTGCAGACATTCGCAAGGAGAAGATCAACGAGATAATTTCCAGCAGGCGTTTTATGACCAGCAGCAGAACAGGCTATTCCACACGAGTACAATGTTTCGTTTAGATGAACCATCTCAGTGATTTTGTCACGTATGTGGGATGCCTTCTCAACGCCGTTATATTCCGCAATTGATGCTGCCGCACCCACGAGTACATCACCGACTCCAACCTTGCATCCGCCATAGCTCTGACGATGGTACGCTGCAAAGGATTCAACGAGACGACTACAAAACTCACTCTCACCGTTCATGAAGATTCGTTCATTTGGTACAAACACATCATCAAACACAACAAGACATTCCTGACCACCATAGACTGGATTGCCACAGTCTACATCTCCAGCTTCAGTCTCGTCAAGGCGACGAAGATCACATGACTGTCGACCATAGTAGTACGTTATGCCCTTTGCATCTGCGGGAACAGCGCAACAGATTGCATAGTCTTTGTCTTCGTTCCGCATAGCTAACGTTGGCATAATGAGATGCTCATGAGAATTGACAGCTCCGGTCTGGTGAGCTTTAGCTCCACGTATCACGACACCGTCATCTCTTCTTTCTATCACGTGTACATAGACATCAGGGTCCTTTTGCTCGGATGGTCGCTTGCTACGATCACCTTTGGGGTCAGTCATACAACCATCAATGACCCAATCATTGACTTCAGCCAGTTTGACATAGTCAGTGAATCGTTGATGATAATCTGTCTGATGCTCCTCGTCAATCTCGTATGTAGTGAGAAATACAGAATTGATGGCATCCATTCCAACACATCTCTGAAAACAAGTTCCAGATAGCTGACCCAACACACGCTGCATCTTGACCTTTTCTTGAAGGGCATTTGTACTATTATGTAGATGACAAAATCTATTGATCTTCTTCCCTGTAAGAACAGACTTTGCTGTCATAATATCAGTATAAACTGAATCATGAGCCAAATCGTATGTAAGAGCTACAGAATTAATTGATGCTCTGATTATTGGATGTTCAGTTGGATTCTCGATCTTTTCACCGAGCAGGTAGATTGTGAGAGGACCTCGATTCTTTAGACTCTCGATATATTCTTCTCCAGTCATTAACACCATGATAGGTATCTCCATCTATGAGGATAAATCTGAATATTGATACCTCTACTTAAGAGCTACACGTTACTCATCAATACAACACATAGTATCTGAGTTATTTGATAAAAGAAAGGGATGGAATGA
>SOKL01000211.1 GCA_004376265.1 Candidatus Thorarchaeota archaeon | reverse complement strand
GGTTCATACCTTTTTTTCCCACTTTTCATAAACAAGGGGTTTCAGTGCTTGCAAACTGCGAAAGTTTAAACGTTATCTGCTCTTTGAATGAACTGAATAACATCCCCTTGAACAAGGTGAAATTCTTGAGTATTAGAAAAGCATTCTCCTGGGGCCGGAAGAAACCAGATGTAGGTGAGGTCTCCAGTCGTCTTAGGATTCTTTCCAAACAGCTGGTTCGTCAGAGGAACAAGCTAGAGAAAGAAGAACGTGACACGAAAGCCCGCGCAGTTCGAGCACGTAAAGAAGGGCAAACGGAAGCTTACCGCACATATGCCACTGAGATGGTCCGTTTTAGGAGATATGCTCTATCTGTTGATAAATCTCGACTACAGCTACTTAAGATTCTGGCACACCTAAACAGGGCTCAGACCTCAGCTAAAACATCGAAAGCTCTTCAGGAAGTTGCCAAGATTCTCGGGATGCTGGGTGATAGCACTGATGCGACTAAGGTTGTTGCCAATGTTGATGAGATTGCACGACGCCTTGAAGAATTCGAGATTGAAGCTAGCATTTCAGATGAAGCTCTTGATTCCTCAATGGAGATTACTTCTGATGATCTGACATCTGCTATGCAAGAGATAGATGCTGAGGCTGGTTTAGCAGAAGCTACTGCAGCTAGTCCTGTGGGTGAATCTGGCTCATTGGAAGACGATATCAAGGCATTAGAACGTGAGCTTGGAATGTAACGCTTACCAGAGACTGTCCCGTGAGTTACGTGTGACTTGCTCCATCTCTCTTCTGTTGTGAAAACAATCTCTCATCAAACCTTTGTATCTTCTAATGAAATCTTCAGCCATCAATTGTCCATTTCGTATCATGAGCACCGTATCTTGGATGGCGTTTTCAATTGATACCGCATCCCTTTGTAGAGAATTCAGCTTTGGACTCGTTTCATAAGTAGAACGTAGATTGTGACTTTGATCATAACGCCCATTAGTTCTATCAATTTCTTCACGAAATGTTTCAGGGCGTCTATAGTAGTTTCCAAATGGTGAAGGACGGGTACGAGAAGTGTCCCAATCAGAAATTCTGGGTTTCGGAGCTGGTCGTGTAATTGGGTCTCCACTATCATATTGTGAGCGCGATTTTGTTGAGAGAAGTGAGTATACCATGCCTTCGATCTTGAGCCTGACATCGCTAGTACTCACATCTTGCTGCTCAATCTTTCTCACTCTCTGCATATCCTTCTGTATATACTTGTCAAATTTTCTGGCAATCTCAACGTAGTCTGGTAGTACTTTCTTGGTCTGGTCTGAGCATGATATTTTGAGATCTCCCTGTTTGAGTTTGAGTACCAGTCTCTTTCTCAGTCTACCATCTTCCTCTATGGATTTCAAATAAATAAGTGGAAAATCGAAAACAGTTTCCATTTTCTTCCGGACTCTTCCTATTTCAGCAATGAAGAGAAATCTTTTGTTAGTCAAGAATAGGGTCCCAAGAGCTTTGTCATTCTTTAGAAAATCACTGCCTGTTACTTTGATATCTGGTAACGCACAGACAGGAAGTTCTCCAACTGCGAGTTGGTTGTGCTCATAGAATGTTGTGAATTGACCTTTGTAATAATCAAGACCATCCAGTTGTCTTCTTACATCTTTCAAGATACTTCTAAGTGGCTCAAGCGCATGGTCAACGTTCTGTTTGTAGTAAATCCCCATCTCTGTGATCCTGTTTGTTATCCCCTCAATGAATGGGAACTGGGTGGGATTCCAGAGTGTGTAATCGATGAAGTTCTTGGTTTCAGCAGCCATCTTCTTGGCAGTAATTTCCGCTTGGCTTGCTATTCTATTCTTTATAGCTGGTAATTCTAGTTGGATCCCTTCGATTTTCTCTTCAATCCATCTATAATGGAGAAAATTAGCCATTCTTAGGGATATTAACAACCTCTTAGCTACGACAAGTTTGTTTGTGAACTCTCTTAGTTTTGTGTGACCATATTGAATACTCATGATAGCATGTCGCATATCAAGCGCGAGAGTTCTTCTCCTGTCTTCGAGAAGTACAACTCTCGAGGAATGACATCTGGGACAGATATCAACAGTCCTTCGACCTATACTGAGGTTCTCAGACTCGCATTGAGGACATTCTTCGAACTTCTCTCCAAAGTTTGGATTGCCCAGAGCGTGATGACAGTTACTGCATACGGTATACTCGCTAGAGTTTGAATCAAGGCAATCAGAGCATGTTACTACTCCACAGTCCTCGCACATATGAGTGGCTCTATTGGATTGACATGACTTACATTTTCCAAGCGAGGGGTCTTCAGTCAACTGAGTATCTCCAGTAATCTACTTCCATCAAGAAGTTATCCAAGAATAACCTGTGTATTATTAGGGGAACATTAGGAATGATACATTGTGATATTTGGTGACAGAATGTGCAAGCCATATCAGTTATATCCGGTTTACTTGGTGACAGGTCACTTCAAAGGCGATATCAATGGAGGACCTTGCTCAGGCTGCAATTGAAGCAGCTCTCAAAATTGGTGCTAGTTTTGTTGATGTACGAATAGAAAACACTACCACTATAATCATAGAAATCAACGATGGTATCACAAAACAATCAATCGCATCTCGCATGAAGGGTGCAGGAATTCGAGCTTTCATAGACGGTGCATGGGCATTTGCACAGACTACGGATCTGACCCCTAGAGGAATGCGTTCAACTGGAGAATCAGTTGCGAAACTTGCCCTAGCTACATACAATCGAGTGGAAGAGAACTTTCAGATAGACGGTCCTACCTTTGAAGGAAAATTCAAGATGAGTCTGAAGAAACCCTTTGATTCTGTATCAATTGAAGAGAAGATGAACTTAGTCAAGATGATAGATGACCAGGCACGTGACTTTGACAAGCGAATTGTTTCTACACGTTCAATCTATGGAGAACTCTGGTCAGAACTCATCATTGCCAATTCTTTTGGAACGAATGTTTCAATCCAAAACTCTATTCCACGAATTATTTCTGTTCCTACAGCGAAAGAAGGTCCAAATAGACAGCGAATGCAGAAGTCTGTAGGTTTACGTGGCGGTTTTGAGGAGATGGAAACCGATGACGCCCAAAACATAGGTGCCACAGCTGCAAAGCTTGCTATTGACTTGTTGTCGTCAAAAGTAGCAAAGGGTGGAGTATTTGACGTTGTCATGGATCCAATATTAAATGGGGTCTTGACACACGAAGCTTTTGGACATGCTGTTGAGGCTGACAATTGGCCAGCTCATTCTACAGTGTTAGAAGACAAGGTTGGGCAGTGTGTGGGTCCGGATTTCTTGAGCATTACCGACGATCCTATTCTGCCAGGGAAACGCGGGTCTTTCGAATATGATTGGGAAGGCACCAAATCACGAAAACGAAACCTCGTCAAGGATGGTATTCTCACAGAACTCCTGCACAGCCTAGAAACCTCCAGCAGACTAGACATGGAACCTAACGGATCCGCCAGAAGCCAGTCTTTCATGCATCCACCTCTTCCTCGAATGAGCAATACGTTCATGGAGCCTAAAGATTGGCAATTTGATGAACTGATTGAAGATACGAAAAGTGGTATCCTCCTCTGTAGTTTCAATTATGGATACACCCAGCCTGCGAAAGGTCAATTCATGTTCCAAGCCAGCCATGGATACTTAATCGAGAATGGTGAAAAGGGCCAGATGGTCCGGGATGTTTCATTAGCAGGGAACATCTTGGAAGTGCTTCCTAAAATCGATGCAATTGGCAGTGATTTCGAACTCGATGCAGGTACATGTGGTAAAAACGGTCAGAGTGTTCCAACAATGACCGGCGGTCCTCATGCAAGAATTCGGGGTGTACCAGTAGGAGGTATATGAAATGAGTGAACAACTCCTTGAGATTGGTGAACGCGCTATCAAGATGGCTGAGAAATTAGGAGCAGACCAAGCTGAAGCCTTTGTAGGTCAATCAAGTTCATTTGTGATTGATGTGGAGAATAGCGCCATCAAAAGCGCAGAGGAACAACATGATGCGGGAATCGGAATTCGGACAATCACTGAAAAGAAAATTGGTTTTGCATACGTGACTACGATATACGAGGATGATGTCAAAGAGGCTGTTTCCAGGTCCTTTGATTTAGCGAAAGCATCAATACCTGATCCTGAATTTGTGAGTCTTCCATCAGTCAGCTCAACATACCCTGAGGTAAAGGGGCTCTTTGACAAAAAAATCAAAGAACTCTCGTCAGATGGTGCTGCGGACTATGTAATCCGAGTCATTGATGCAACTAAGGAAACCTTGGAAGGAAGAGATTATGCAATAGAAGGAGGAATTCAGACAGCTTCAAGTATAAGTGCAGTGGTAAACTCATTGGGAGTATCTAAATCCGCTGAAAAAACCTCCATCACTCTCTATTCGCTACCAATTGTGAAAGAAGGAGAGGATCAAACTACAAGTTACGAGTACCAAATCTCTAGAAAACTGAGTGATATTGATCCTGAATGGATTGGTGAAAATGCAGCACGTCTTACTCTAAACAACCTGGGTCCTAAGACCATTGAAGGTGGCGAGATGCCCGTTGTGTTTGCACCGTTGGGTGCCGGTGCAATCTTGGGACGTGGTTTCGCGGGTGCTGTGAGTGCTGAAGAAGTCCAAAAGGGACGCTCGTACATATCCGATGCTTTCGGTGATAAGATTGCATCTGAGATTGTCAATATCACTGATGATGCCTTGCTACATTCTGGAATTGGTTCGAGATCCTTTGACGGAGAAGGTCATCCAGCACAGCGTACATCGATTACTGAATCTGGGGTGTTCAAAAACCTATTACATAATTCGTACACCGCAAACAAAGATGATGTGATGAATACAGGAAACGCCAGTCGCCCATCATACTCCGGTCTCCCGTCAATATCTACATCGAATTTCGTCCTTTCTCCAGGAAAGGGAACTCTAGATGATTTGATTTCTGAGATTGATAGAGGAGTCCTCTGTAACAGAACTGGTGATCGCCCCAACATGACCACAGGAGACCTGAGTGCACTGTTGCTTGAAGGATTCTACATCAGAAACGGGGAGATTCAACACCCACTAAAAAACACTCTAGTGGGTATCAATATGCGTGATTTACTTACACGAATTAATAGGGTAGGCGAAGATACACGGATAACTTTCTCCATGGTGACGCCCTCTTTTGTAATAGATAATGCCACAGTGACCTCAGGATGATTACATTCGTTCAACAATAGGTATGCCCAAGACGGTCAGACAGTTAGCCATAGTGGTCTTGAAGGCACGTACCAGCGCAATTCGTGCAGCTCGAACATCTGGCTCTGCTTTCAACACTGGACAAGAATCATAGAACTTGCTGAATAGAGTGGCTAATCTGTATGCAAATGCGGTGATTTTGTTAGATGTGAAACTTGTTCCCCAGACATTCTTCTTCAGTGATTTAGCTACTTCAAGGAGTTCTTCGGGAAATCGTGCAATTTCTTTTATCAACTCAAATTCTGCATCTGTTGAGAGTAGTGTCAAATCAACCTTTGAAGGATTTTCATGAAGTACTTTCTCTAGAATCCTCTGGGCTCTAGCATGCGAGTACTGAAGGTAAGGTGCAGCATCTCCATTGAAATCGAGTGCTTCATTCCATCTGAAAGTTATCTGCCGATCAGGTGAGGCATTGAGCATGAAATATCGTACGGCACCCACACCCACTTGATTCGCAACTGTGTCTTTGAACTCGGCACTTTCATTGGGATTTCGTTTGTCAACTTCAGCTCTAGCGAGCTCAGTGGCTTTATCGAGCACATCATCAACTGAGTATCCAATCCAAGTTCCATGTCTTCCCGAGAAATCCTCTCCCTCTAGTCCAACAAACTCGTAGGCAATATGGTGGGAATTCTCGCTCTCCTTTGAAAATCCGAGGATATCCAAAATTGTGTAAACCATTTTCTGTGGGTGCGCTTGACGTGAACCGATTACATTCATGACAAAATCAAACTTTCCACGATCACGTTTCTCTCCCTGAAGATTTGTACGCATTACTTGTTCGCCATTGGGTTGGATATCGACTATAGAGTATCTGAATGGATCCTCAATTAATCCGAATTTCCATAATTGCAGAGCGACATCAGCCCCTGTGTAGGTTCTTGTTCCATCAGACCTGAAGAGAATTTTGTAAGGGTCTTTCATGTCCTTGAACTCGTCAATAACTGAAAGGTCTGCAACAATACACCCTGCTTTCTCCCCTTCCTCAAGTTTCAGGATGTTGTCAGACTTGAGCATCATACTTTGAGCTAAATCTAAGATTCCACTGTGCGCAATTGCACTCTCCCAAACCTGGTAATGGTGGTAAATGCCAAGCCTGTAGGAAGTTTCAAACTGTGCTTCAAGACACTTAGTCACCATCTCTGCACTCAGCTTTGCATCATCACTCTGTATATCCTCAAGATTTCGGGAAACCTCACGTACCTCAGCTTGGACCGACTCACTGCTATCAAATGTTTCTTGGACCTCAACATAGAGATGCCCCAAGTAATGGTCATACTTGGTCTTTCCATCATAGCTCTCGACCTGCTTAAGTTTCCAGATTATTTGTGCAATCTGGAGACCCAGGTCATTGATATAGTCCAGCCGAACAGCTTCATATCCTACCCAGTCCAGGATGTTGCAGAGAGTGTCTCCCAGAATTGCATTCCGTGCATGGCCGATGTGCCAAGGTTTCGATGGATTGACAGCGGGATATTCCACTAATGCTCTCTTGCCTTGGAACTCCTGACTGGTCCCATAAGAATCCCCCTTATCCAGAACACTGCTTACAGTTAGCTCGGCGACTTTCCCTTTGTCAAAGAAGATGTTGATGTATGGTCCTTTGGTCTGGATTTCACTAACGAGTGGATACTTCCTGGCTAGCTCAATCAAGGGAGAAAGGAGCTCCGAAGCAATGGCTGCAGGGTTTTTCTTTAGATCCTTTGCGAGTACGAATCCAATGGTCGAAGACAGATCACCGAGAGCTGGGTCGGGAGGTTTCTCGATGGTTGCCTTGACAATGGTCTGTGAGACCGAGGTTGCTGTTGCCAACAGTTTCACGACTGTCTGCCTCATTGTTTCCCAGGGGTTGTTAATTGTCTTAGTCACTCGCTTGTCTCCCAGATAATAGAGATGCATAAGTGGTTCTTCATAAATGAAACGCTCAGTCATTGTTCAAAGCTCAACAAGCGCGATTTGAGCTGCTCGGGCTTGTATAGTCTAAATTGTGAGATAGGCAATCAGGCCACTTATTGTTCAAACATATATTTGATAAAAGTGATAATTGGAGAATAAGTTAATAAACATTAATTTCTTGAGTAGGCTGCTCGTCCTCTTCAGAGGACAGTCCACCAAAACCGCGACAAAGACAAGGATCCTTTCACGCCAGAAAGGATCGACGCATTCGATTGACCCACAGCTCTGACCGCGCAGTGCTGCCAAAATGGTAGAACTGCTTGGAGATGATTGGACTGGCCAGCAAACACTCAAAGACCCAAAAAAAGAAGGAGCGTACTGGTTCGGTTAGCTATGTTTGTTCTGCGTGTAGTTGTGTCGATGTTTATATTGACCATTCACGCGGTGAAGTGATTTGTTCTAGTTGTGGACTTGTTCTATCAGATCATTCTATTGATATGGGGCCAGAGTGGAGAGCCTTTACTGCTGATGAGCAAAATGCTCGACAGCGTGTAGGAGGTCCCGCTGATTGGAGTAAGTTTGACCAAGGTCTTACTACTACCATTGGCCGCCAGAACGTTGACGCATCAGGAAGAAAATTAACTTCAACACGAAGAGCGGAAATTCATCGCTTACGAAAATGGCAAATCCGAACTAAAGTTCACTCCTCTGATAAGCGCAACCTAGCTGTTGCGATGACAGAACTCCATAGAATAAGCTCTCAATTGAGCATACCCTACTCAATTCGAGAGTCCTCTGCCGTGATCTACAGGAAAGCCTTACGCAAGAGGTTGACCCGTGGTCGAACCATTCTGGGGATGATTGCAGCCTCACTTTATCTAGCATGTCGTGTGCATCAAGTTCCGCGACCTCTCGAAGAAATCGTAGAGCAGATACACATAACACGTAAAGAACTCAGCCTCTGTGTTCGACTCATTATTCGGTACCTTAACCTAAAGATACCGCATAGCAACCCTGTCGAGTTTGTTCACCGCTTTGGTACCGAACTAGACCTTCCTGGTGAGGCGAAAAAGAAGGCTATTGATATCCTAAAGTTAGCTAGGGAACAAAGGCTCACGATCGGCAAAGATCCCAAGGGAATGGCGGCTGCAGCAATCTATGTTGCTAGTATCCTCACGGGTTCTAGAAGGACTCAACTTGAGATTGCTAGAACTGCTCGTGTGACTGAAGTCACTGTGCGGAACAGGTACAAGGAAATGGTCGCCAAACTTGGCATTAAAACTACCTGAACTAAGGAGGGGGTTCTCCCCTCCTTTCTCACATTTTCATAGATTGTTAAGGTTTAATTCATCTCAGACTAATTATCTACCAGAGAGTCTAGTTTCATGATATGGTTAGTTTGGATTGGTGTGCTAGTATTTGTGTTAGTAATCTTATGGCTAAGTTCATCATCCGGGAGGAGAAGTTATCCGTCTTACAAAACTCGACTCGTTACAAAATCCCTTCTAGCACAAAAACAGGAAGATGACAGATACGGCGAGCGAGAAATGGAAAAACACCGTAGAGGATTGCGGAGATGATACTCCCTAAAATTTCGAGCTTTGTTGCACATTTCGCTCGTCGTATATAGGCTTATCATCAAAGATTCGGACACTATTGATTGTGAGAAGATACCATGTCCTCCAAGAGATCGATACTAGGTGTATGGCTGATTGAGCGAGGCAGTGGTAGAAATCTTGTAGCGAAGGCATATTCAGACCTTGTCAAGCTGGACATGGATCTCATTGCACCTTTTCTTTCTGCTACACACACTTTTATTGATAAGGCATCAAGCGAAACTCTTCGGACTGTTGATACTGAAACAAACAGATATGTCTGGGAAGCAAACGACCATCTTCTTTTCGTCATGGTAGTATCAAAGGCTGCTCGCATCGGTCATATGAGATTCATGTTGGAATATGCATTGAACGAATTCGTGAAGCAGGAAGTCCCATCTAACTCAGATGTGGCTACAGTTCTGAAAGACTGGCATGGAGCACCAAACACCTTCAAACGATTCGGGAATTTCGTAAATGAACTCGTCGAACAGTATGAAGTGACCGACGAGAGCCTACTTGCTGGAAAATCAATGGACTGTCTAGAAGTGTATAATCACCTGTTCAGAGGAATCATGAAAGTCAAGACTGGCAAGAAGAAACGAAATGACATTGTGAAACGAATAAATGGTTGGATCGAACCTATGATGAATCGTTACCCGTTTCTCGCTGCTGTCCCAATTGATGGAGTTGGTATAGAGGTTCTTGAGATAGATGTCAATACTGTTCCATACCAACATCTGAGGGATTCACTGGAAGAGGTTCTTCGTCTTCTTGCTAAAGCTGTTCGCGAAATCGTGACTCCCAAGGCGTACCGCGATGTATTGTTCGATCATGTCATGCCATATGCAAAAAGAGACATTCAGCGACTTCAGACATATGCAATCTTAGATGATGTAGTTCGGTATCTGTTCTAACTATTTTTCAAGAACGATGATTGCCCTTTGAACTAATTGTCCTTTCTTTCTCTCTGGAATCAATTCCCGCTCGGGTCGGATTTTCAGACGTGGATCAATATCACTCCTAGTCTTGATTGATTCACTGGATAGCATTCGATAAAGTGTCATCCCTGTATTCATTGTCAACTCTTTGAACTTCACAGAGATTGGCTCGCCCTGTGTGTTGATTACTGGGATTGTCATTGCGACACGACCATCAGGTCGAAGGATGGTCGCAATCTCTGTGAGCACCTGTCGATAAAGCGTTGTGAGTTCCTTGATAGTCTTCTCCACCTCTACTATAGGAGGGACTTCCTTGTATATTGGTCCCAAAAGTGGTTCAAAGGCCACCGCATCTACTTGTTTTTTCACTAGAGATGATAGTCTTCTGGAATCTCCCTTGAAAATGTCGTAGTCAAGTCGCTCACCCAGATCTCTTACGAGCCATTTCATATTGGACCGGGCACCCTGAACTTGGTCTCCATCGATATCCACTCCAATGCATTTCATTCCTAGAAGTGCTGCTTCCATAAGAAGAGTTCCAGTCCCACAGAATGGATCGAGTATGGTGTCTCCCGGTCTGGCTCCAGCGAGAGTAAGCAAAGTTCTACAGATTTTCGGACTTGTACTGATCTCAGCGGATACAAACGGTCGTGATTCATCTCTGTATTGCTGTAACATCGAATCGTATACAAAACGCGTTCTTGCTATGTACAGTTTATGCTCTGAGAATATCGCGAGGATCTCTGCATTCGGTTGTGCTAGTAGATTATTGCGAGCGATAGTCTTAGGCCAGAGTGAAATATTCAGTCTACTTGATACTCGTCTATCTGGTTCATCGTATGCGAAATAATCTGCTCGCCTAGCTCCATTCTCTAAAAGGAGTTTCTTCACCTGATCATCCATTCCCCTGGTGAATCTTCTAAAATTAATTGGAAATCCGCCATTAAAGATTGGGTATGTGCTGATGCCGAACTTGATTTTTTTCCCTCTTGACCTGGGCCATACGATCTTGAGCCAAGGGCACTTTCTGATTTCTTTCAGCATCTCTTTGTCTGCAGCTTTCCTTGCTGGATACGCTGCTAGCGGGACATCAATGTCATAATCCCAGATGACTTTCCCAACTTTGTAACACCCTCCGAGAGCTGATTGCATTTCCATAAGTTGCTCAACATCCAGACGTTGCTTGATGTCGACAATAACTGCATTTCTTGATTGGTCCACTAATGTGCCTTCAAATCCGCGATCTTGGATGTATATTAGGAGCTCCGCAATACTGAGCAACCAGTTTGAACCAAGCACGAATGCGTATTTTGTCATTTACTCACCTTCTCAAGCTCTTCGTAGAGGAATTTTGTATAGAGGGCTCCCTCAAGTGGATTGGTTGATTCACATATATAGTGAGGCTTGTAACCACACTCTCTGACAATCTCCATGAGCGGCAATATGTCTGGTCCCCATTCCTGTCCAAGTGGTCGATGCGCTTTCTCTCCCTTTTCGGTGAAAGTTATTCCGCTCACATGAAAGTGCATGTTCTTGACAAAGAGGTCTCCGAGTCCATCCTCAAACTGTGTTATGATCTTGAGATAGCTCTCCTTGTCGTTGACCTTGCCCTGGTTTCTGGCATAGATGTGTGCCCAGTCTATCGTAGGAATACAACCATCCACCTCCTGACACAATTTGATGATCTGCTCTTTTGAACCATATGTGGATAATTTCCCCGCAATCTCTGGGGCTAGATATGCTCCTTCGCCAGATGCACCTGCTTTTTCCCAGACTTCTCTTAGGGCATCACGTATTATTACATGGGCTTCATCACGACTTCGATTTCCATGAGTTCCAGCATGGAACACGATTCGTTTCACGTTCATGAGGGGTGCAAACTTGAGGGCTTTCACTAATCTCTGCTTGGATGCTTTCCGGATTCGTGAAGTATTGGATGCGAGGTTAATGTAGTAGGCTGCATGCATACTCATGGCAATACCCGCCTCTTTTGACAAATTACCTATCAGTTTTGCTTTTTCTTCCTTTGTCCTCAAACCGTATACTGCAGCATATTCGAATGCATCCATTCCTGCGTCGGATAATATCTTGAAGACCTTTTTCACATTTCCACGAGCTTCAAGTGGATATCCTGCAGGACCAAAGCGAATCTTCCGCGGCAACATCTCTCTTTCGTCGCAAGCCCATTTCAATAAGAGTGATTGGGTGCAGCGGCTCTTGTCCGCAAGTCTTTAATTGACCTGAATTGAAGTGGGTTTAGGCTGGACCAAGATATGACTGAACCGACGAAAACGAAGAGTTTCTACCCCCTGGCATTTCTCTCTATTATCCGCCCTCAGAATTGCTTCATTGGGGGTCTCACTGTGATTGCTGGAGTTGCGATGGCATTTCGTGTTGCTCCAATCGGTCCGATTTCTGATTTCTTGCTTCTCTTCATCTACGGGTATCTCACATATTTCTTCGTCGCAGCTGGAGGAAATGTGGTCAATGACATTTTCGACATTGAGGTTGATAAGATAAACCGCCCACATAGGGCACTACCAAGTGGCAGAATGACAGTTCGACAAGCTTGGTACTTTGTTGCCTTTCTCAGCATTCTCGGTCTCCTGTTCGCACTGCTGACAGGACCTTGGAGTGCGCTTATTGTCCTATGTTTCGAACTAATCGGTTATGCCTACGCAGCTAAAGTGAAGACTCTTGGGCTTGCTGGTAACTTCATGGTTGCGTTCTCTTTCGCTTTTGGTGTTCTCTATGGGGCCTTTATCTACGCAGAAACGGTTGGCCTGACCATATCAAATGCTATTCCAATTCCTCATTGGTTATTCTTCATTACTGCATTTTTGATTCTTCAGGCGAGAGAAACAATCAAGGGTGCTGAAGATGTTGAAGGTGATGAAGCACGAGATGTAAGAACAATCGCGAGAGTCTACGGGTATCGTGCAGCTGCTGGAGTTGCGGCAGGACTCAATTTCATTGGTGTTCTTAGCTACACCCTAATCTGGGTATGGGGCTTTGCGAGCTGGGATTTGTGGTTACTCCTGATTTTGGGAGTTGTTGTTGTTCTTGGAGCTGGAATCACACCGCTCATTGGTCCTAATGATAAGAAGAAGCTACTGATCGGAAGTACTCTGGATAAAGTTGGAGCGCTTGTGGGTCTGATTGCCTTCATCATAATTCCACTATATGGAATCTTCTTCCTCTAATGAACCTGCCAAAAAGTCCAAGCTAACACAAATACACAAGCAATTGCAAGAAGAGCCGCCCACATCGTTGATGTATCATGAGCCTCTCGTATTCCAAATATTAACAGATACCCCGTCCAGATGAATGCCCCAGTGGTCATAATATCGATAATAAACCAGATACCAGATGTATATGCCCAGTCAATTATAGTCGGCGTGAGAAACGCCAACTCTGAAGGATTGAGCACTCCTGGATATTCTGGCATCGCAACCAGTACTACAATGATGCCCACTAGACGAACAATGATAACAGGGGTCATGCTATATCCTACAATAGAGAGAGTTTTCCCTCTCGTACCTTTGCTACCTGTGAGTTTGAATGCAAAATGGGCAAATATCGTGCCGACTAAAAGATAGATTATCCCTAACATAATGGTGGGCATTAATCCAACAAGAGCTGTTATCCAAACAACTCCTCCTTCTGAGCTAGCTAGAAGATTTACCGGGCCAGTAGCGCCTGTAGTAACATTTAGTACCATTGTGGTTGTGATCTTTGAGGACAAGGATAAGAAGAGGCCTGCCATAATTAGCGCATTGACAAATATCAGCATGAACGGACCTGCAGAATCCGGTCTTTGTCCGATGTCTCGATAAGTGGATGAAGGTCTTCTGATCACTCCCCACATTCTCTCCCTACTCCCCATGTACCTGACTTCAGGGGATTCAGGTCTTTTCAACATTGGAAGAATTCTCTCAAGAGTTTCCTCAGCTATAGTTTCCTTACAGACAGGACAGATAGTTGCATCCGCCGGTACAGGACTATCACAGAACTCACAGCGTCGCACGATTCGCCAACTCACACAGACCGATGTCTATCAATGTGTGTTGTTTCTGTGTATTTAAGCGAATTCCGGTTGAGTACTGATTCACCACATTCCAAAACTTTTGAAAATACTCGTCTTATGCACTATGATAAATGGAATCAGAGCATCCCACATACTCTGAAACGCATTCAAAATGATTACATAACCAACTATGAACTCTATTGTGAGGAATGGATAAGCGACTGATCCATATATGAGATTTACAGGAACCATTATTGCGAGTCGTAGAATGAACGCTGAAATCATTAACATAGCGTAGAATCTTGCTCTGGATAGGGACTCCCCTCCTGCTTTGCTTCCTAGTCTACGCACGCCAAACCAGGGGACGAGAATCATTGGTAAGGTGGCCACTATTTTGAACACTGGTCCGATTGCTGTTGGGTCGAACATGAACAGCCCTAGAGTACCAGCGATTGTACTCATTATTCCAACCCCGTAACCACCTAACAGAAATGCAACCACCCAGAAAATTGATACGGGATCAAATAGTGCAAT
>SOKL01000051.1 GCA_004376265.1 Candidatus Thorarchaeota archaeon | reverse complement strand
CAGTAAAATCAGAGCGGGTGAGGATTGCAGAAACGTCGCACGACAGTACAGTACCTGCCCGTCAAAGAAAAAGGGTGGGGACCTAGGTTGGTTCGCAAAGGGTCAGATGGTGCCTGAATTCGAAAAGGCTGCGTTCAACCTGAAGGTTGGTGCAATGACCAACGACCCTTGCAAATCTGTACATGGTTATCATGTCATCAAACGCACTGGCTAGTTTGATTTTTATTTTTGAAAATTAGATGAAAAGAGAGGGACTCAATGTCCCGCTCTCTAATTATTCTGCTGAATCAGATGTATCCTTGGCTTTACTGGTTGGAACTATCTCTTGCTCAGAGAATCTTGTTTCACAGCGGGCCAGGACTTTGGGTAATGTAGTGTACTCCATCTCATGCTCACCGAGACGATGAGGCTGGAATGGTCCAATTCGTCGCAGATAGTCAGCAATCTCCATTCCTCTCTGACGTGTGATATCAAATGCAATATCATCGAATAGGTCCACAGGACCAACAAGCATGCCATTTGAAACTTGGAAACCAAGTGCAATGACTCTCGGGGGTCCATCAAAGCGCGTACATCTGGAGTCCTTGAGTGCAACCGGTAGTAATGGTCCAGTATGGGAACCTCGCATCCAACCTGAAACTAGATGTGGCAGAGTGAATGCTTCAAGAATTTCACCCATAGCTGGGAGTCCTGAGTGAGCCCTAATAATGGCTACAGGATCATCTTTTCCAACGTATTTACCGGCAACAGCATGAAGCTTATCCGTACTTACCGAAGCTGTAATCATTCCATCATGACGGTAGATTTTCTTTATCGTGTAACGACCTGTGCTACCGAGAAGAGCAAGCACATCGTATGATTCCTCAGGAGTTTTCATGTTGATGAAACATGGAATATCCTTCATAATGTCTTGAATTATGAAATTGAAGCCATCATGCAAGTTTGGATCAATCACAAGACCAGCTGTGTTGAAAGGATCAGCATAGATCTTGTACAAGGGGAAATTGAATGCCCCAGGCTCAGTCTTGTCAGCCATCAATATAGCAATTGGTTCAGACTTGCGTTCCTCAATCACCATCTCAGCAGAACCAGGGCCCATGCCCTTCACGTTTCCACTGAAAGTATCAGCCAGCATATCTTGTCCTGCTGCATAGATCTTCTTCTCACGAGCCAGTTTAGTACCCTTCATGAAAGTGTCCCAAGCTAGCTTGTGAACATCCTCAGCACCTTCACCTTTGTTGTGAGTCATAATCAATTCGAGATCGTCGCCCGCATTGGTGACGTAAAAGTCGTTGATGATTTTCTTATTGACTGCTTCTTTCATTTCCTTCCTCGCTAGTTCGAAGAGGAAATCAGGTACAACAACATGACCCGCTAATGAGCCAATATCTGCTTTGATTACGCTAATGGTGGTTTCAACCATACCCATCTCGCTCCTAGTTTTGATAATTATTGGGCTCCAATAATTGAAGCCTTTCGATGTTGTGCTATTCTTTATCCATATAATAGTTTATCCATCTGGTGAAAGTGGTACTAGATGGTGAAAACACGAATCTTAGACCTTCAACATGATATCTTTGAGCGTCTTAGTCATCTTGAGCGCATCGTCCCAATCTCTCTGCCAAAGATTGCGACCAAAGATCAACCCTGTGGCTCCTTGTTCCATACAGATTCGTGCACGCTCTATAACCTCTTCATCAGTCGCCATACCACCACCTGAGAAGAGGACCAAAGTCTTTCCGGCAGATTTCACGACCTTTGCCACCATCTCTTCAGTGGAGAGATTGAGTTTGTCATATGGTGGTCGCTGCATTGCTCTGCTCTTTGCACTTGTTTCTGGCACATTCAGCTTGACAACATCAGCTCCAAGCTCATCAGCGACTCTAGCCGCGTAATCAATGGCAAATAATGAGTTTCGACCGCCTTTCTTTTCAACTGCGCTACCTCTGGGATATGCCCAAACGATGATAGGTATTCCATAGCGCTCGGCATCTTCTTTCACTTTTCTGAACTGAGTAAAGTCTGTGTGCTGGTTCGGGCTCCCAACATAGAGTGTGTATCCAATCGCATCAGCACCAATTCGAACAGCATCCTCTACAGAGCCAGTCATTGGAGAAACAGGTTCGTCTGCAGGGGGGATACGAGTCTTTCCATTGATCTTCAATACAATCGGTATCTTACCCGCGAATTTTGGAGCATACTTCTCCGCAAGCCCCAGATGCAATGCTATACCGGAATATCCTCCCTCCACTGCAAGTCTATACTGGTATTCTGGATTCATACAATCATGATCTGTAAAGAAATCAACAGGACCATGCTCCATACCTTGGTCAATGGGCAGGATAATGAGAGTACCATTTCCTGGACCGTGTTCATACATCATTCGATGAAGACGAGTCCGCTTTCCTAAATTCAGATGGGGTAGATTGTCAAGCCTTGTCATGCCAATTGACCTCACACGATTTTCTGTATAAGTTGCGTTCCCCTATATGCTTAACGTGTGATACGAAAGTAACAAATCATAGTGTTCAAGCATAAAACAAGTGGTTTCCTATGACTGACAAAAAAATCTCTGCAACCCGACCAGTAACTGAAGACAGGGAACAGTATCACCTTGAAGTAAAGAAAGGCGATGTAGCAAAATCTGTACTGATTCCTGGAGACCCTAAGAGAGTAGAACGAATCAGTGCTCTCTGGGATGAATCAAGAGAAGTGGCTGTGCACAGACAGTTTGTAACGCACACAGGAAAATACAAGGGTGCAGATATCTCAGCATGTTCAACAGGAATAGGGGGGCCTGGAACAGCTATCGTCATAGAAGAACTCGCTAATGTTGGGACAGACACCTTCCTTCGGGTTGGCTCTTGTGCAACGCTAAAGGAAGAAATTGAGATTGGCGACATCATCATTTCCACAGCAGCTGTTCGTTTGGAGGGGACAAGTAAGCAGTACGTGAGACCAGAGTATCCAGCATCTGCGTCTTATGAGGTGGTCCTAGCATTCGTCGAGGCTGCAGAAAATCTGGGAGTGACCTATCATCTTGGAATCTCTGCTTCGACTGACTCTTTCTATCTGGGACAATCACGTCCAGGTTTTGGTGGATACACACAAAGTATGAGTGAAACCCTGATCAAAGATCTGACCAAAGCTAATGTGGCCAATTTTGAGATGGAGGCTGCCACGCTCTTCACTCTTGGTAACATTTTCGGATTCAGAACAGGTGCAGCTTGTGCCGTATATGCCAATAGGGTACGCGATGAGTTTGCAGTAAAAGGAGAATCAGACGTTATCAAATGCGGAAATGAAGCGGTTAAGATACTTGCAGAGCTCGATGAGGAAAAAAAGAACAAGAAATATTGGAGTCGAAAACTACACTAATTGCTACTTACCTTTACCAATGTAGTAGTACTCACCTGAAGCTTTTTGCTGAGAGTCTAGTTGAGACCCATCTTTGTTGACCGTTGGTCGACCGGTCTGAGGGTCCCTTCGGAAGGTAACACCCATCTCTTTCAGGAAAGTGTTCATTCCGTTACGAAGGGTTCTGACAGATGAAGCAACACCGGATTTCCCTGGAACTCCTCCAAACACGACTAAGCTATCACTGAGATAATCTGCCATTAGAATAGAGTGCTCAACAATAAAGGCAGTCTTCATGCCATTTCTCACCAAGCGTCTGATAGCCCGAGAAGTAGCCAATCGTTGCTCGATGTCAAGGAAAGCAGAAGGTTCGTCAAAGAGGTAGATGTCTGCTTCACGTGCAAGACAGGCCGCAATAGCAGCCCTCTGAAGTTCTCCTCCACTGAGGTCGGGAACACGGTGTTCTAACAAGTGCTCAAGTTCAAGCCTCTTGATAACTGCAGTCTTGAAGTCAGCAGTATCAGCAGTGCCCCCTCCAGCCTCTCGGAGATACATACGTAAGCTCCCATCGAAATCTGACGGAATGTATTGTGGCTTGTAACTGATCTTCAAGTCTAGACCAGAAACTGTCTGTGCTGGAGCTTCACCTTCATCGGGGTCAAGTTCTCCTGCAAGCATCCGGACAAAAGTCGTCTTTCCTATACCATTGGCACCCAGAATCCCAACAATCTGACCCTTTGATACACGACCTCCCTTAACTTCCAAAGAAAAGTCCTCGAAGTTCTTCTTCATATCACCGTATTCAACAAGGGGTTCTGATGATTTGTACTCCTCATCTTCTGCGGTCATTCCTTTGAATGATATTGAAGTATCACGAAAGCGCATGTTTTCGTCAGGTATAAACCCGTCAAGGAAAATGTTGACACCAACTCGTGTTCCGTGAGGATGAGAAACAATACCATAGACCCCAGGGTTACCGTATAACATACACACAAGGTCCGACACATAATCAAGTATAGACAGGTCGTGTTCAACGACGATAATTGTTTTCCCTTGGGAAGACAAGTTTCGAATCGCACGAGCCATACGAAGGCGTTCTCTGACGTCCAAGTAAGCTGATGGTTCATCAAAGAAGTAGATATCACCCTCACGGACAATCGCTGCAGTGACAGCGACCCTTTGAAGTTCTCCGCCACTCAGGAATTTAATTGGTCGGTCCCAGATCTCCGTGAGGCTCATATCATCCTTGAGCTCCTTCAGGCGACCGGATGAATCTGAAGCGTCTAGCAAATCGCTGATGGGACGGTCCGCGAGGTCCTTGACTTTTGGCAAGTCGGTGATGTTCTGCGGTTTGAGAATTGGAACTAAAGAGCCAGCTTGAATCTTCTCAAAGAAGGGTTGTAGCTCTGATCCACGATACGCTCTGATAATCTCATCCCATTCTGGAGGGTCTTCAACACGACCGAGGTTTGGAGGCATTTCACCAGCAAGAATCTGCACGGCAGTTGTTTTTCCAACCCCGTTCGGTCCAATCAACCCTAGTATTTGCCCCTCCTTCGGAGTGGGTAGTCTGAATAGCTTGAACCCATTTATGCTGTAACGATGACTGGTGTCACTCTCCAGCTCTTCAGGAAGGTTCACTATGCGAATGACATTGTAGGGACATTTCTTGACGCATATTGCCTCTCCGGAACATAGAGCCTCCACTATGACAGGGGGCTTATCAGGACCTTCTGGAAATACCACGGTCTCATCACCCGTCCTGACTCGAGGACAGAATCTCTGACACTCATGAGTACAATCCTTTGGTCTGCATCGATACTTATCGACAATGGCAATTCGCATCTAATTGTTCAACACCTGTTGAGGGACTATGCGAGAATGATTTTGGAGACTATTTAGCGCTTTGGCTGCGTGAAAAGAGTTGTAGATGTTCAATTGCAAATCCTTTTGAGCGAATCTGAGTAGCAATAATCGGAACGGACTGCAATGAAAATAGTAGATAGATTTCTTGATGTGTTTGGAATGCGCCGACAACGACTTCTGGGAGCCACATCACAGCCCAATGACCTGATGGCAATGATACAAGCAGTCCGAGCTAATGCATATTTCAAAATCACTGGAAAGAAACTACCAGTACAGGACCTACCAACTGGAAGTACCCTTGATGACATTACCAAAGACCTCTCTCCATCACGACGTCTGGCTAGAAGAGATCTCTGAGCAAATTGTTTTTACAATAACCTCATACGCACTGGGACTAAGTCATATTTAGAAAGCATCTTTAGCCTTGAGTTAGTACATTTCATTTGTCGGGATGATGATGAAGTAGGGAAGGCGAGCGAAATCATCAAGCGCAATGAACCTCTAAACCGCAATCTGACCGATGTGCCAACCAGGCAGGAGAAACTGATACTTTGACTCCCTTTGTTTGCAACCATGATGGATCATGCGAAGAGATTCGGCTTTGTTGTACTGAAACTGAAATGACTCTGACACGTGAAGATGCGGAACGAATTGAGGGTCTAGGTTACGATAGAACTGATTTCCTCGTACGAGTGATGGCAGGATTCTGTGAACTGAAGAATGTGGATGGATTCTGTTTTTTCTATGATAAAGAAACAAAGGAATGTCGCATTTACGAAAATAGGCCAGAAGGGTGTAGATATTATCCGATTATCTATGATGCACGCAGGAAGAAGTGTATTATCGATCGAGACTGTCCATCAGGAGAAACCGTGACTCGTGAAGAGGTCCGAAAAATATGCCACAAAGTTCGCAAGCTTGTAGACACATTAAGACAGGAGGCATCTCATGGTGAGAGCCCGTGCTGATTTACACACACATTCTTTTGCTTCTGATGGAAGTGATTCTCCCACCGAACTAGTAAGAAAGGCAAACAAGATGAATCTAGGTGGAATTGCACTCACAGACCACGATACACTTTCCGGAATAAAGGAATTCATGGATGTTGAAGTATCAGATGAAATGATACGAATCCCGGGAGTAGAGATAAGCTGTGAGTATGAGAACCGAGAGGTGCATATCCTTGGTTATTTTGTACCTTTAGATTCAAGACCTCTCAACGATAAACTAGAGTTTCTTAGAAAAGCTAGGTATGATCGGCTACCTCAGATGGTCCAGAAGCTTGTTGATTTAGGTCTGGAAGTCACGATAGACGAACTGTACGAGGACATCAAGGGAGTGGCAAGTCCTGGTCGACCCCATGTTGCACAATTGCTCATGAAGAAAGGAATAGTGACAACCACACTGGAGGCGTTCGAGAAATACCTGGCCTTCGATAGACCAGCTTATGTGAAGAAGGAACGAATGAAAGCGCTCGATGCAGTGAGGTTGCTCAGGTCAATTGGAGCATTTCCTGTGTTGGCACACCCATTCACAGTCAAAGCCCCAGATCTTTATTCATTCATTCAGGCTCTGGTGAAAGAGGGTCTCTTGGGCGTTGAGGTAGAATATGACTACAGCTTCATGGGGATGAACTATTCTTCTAATGAGGTCAAAGAAATGAGTCTTGACTGGCACTTACTTCACACTGGTGGTAGTGATTATCATGGAACCATTCATGTCACAGAACTCGGAAGTACTACTGTGCCAATAGAAGTCATCGAAGAGATGCGGATGAAGGTGACAACTTGAGAGTCATTGATGTACATACTCATACCTGGACTAGAGATATCATTAGTAAGAAGGATATAGAGACTCGTCGAATTGCAGCTGAAAGATTGGGTGTAAATCCGGTCCTAGATTCCACAATTGAATCTCTTCTTGATGCAATGAACAAGAGCGGGGTGGATAGAGCAGTAGTTCTTCCTATTGATAGTGGACTACATCAGAAGATGCCTCTATCACTTACTGAAAAGACAGACTATCATGCAAATGAGGTGGCAGATTCCCCAAACGTTGTCACATTTGTGGGGATAGATCCAAGACGGGGTAAAACGGGACTCAAAGAGCTTGAACGCGCTGTGAAGGAAAAGGGGTGTCGGGGATGGAAGATGTACCCTCCAAATGGTTTCTATCCAGATGACAAGGAGTTTGATCCTTTTTACGAGCTCTGTGTTGACCTAGGAATTCCAATCTTGATACACCAAGGATTTGCTCCCAGGTTTAAACACGTGAAGTATGCCAGACCGGTCTATGTAGACAGAGTTGCTGCGGACTTTCCAGATCTGAAGATCATATTGGCTCATGTGGGCTTTCCATGGAAAGATGAAACACTGATGATCGCTTCTAAGAACCCGAATGTTTCGGTTGATGTTTCAGGATGGCAGTATGCATCAACTGTGCCAATGAAGATCTATCAGATGGTTGCTGATGCGAAAATAATGAGGGTGTTTCCAAATCGGATGCTCTTCGGTAGCGATTATCCCCTCTTCGAAGATACGATGCCTCTCAAGAAATGGGTTGAGTTCTTCAAAGGCCTGCAGATGCCCCCTGAATTTACAGATCAGGGCTACAAACAGGTTAGAGAGGATGAGATTGAGAAAGTAATGTGGAAGAATGCTGCGCGTATTGTCTTTGGTGAGAAGGTATGAGAAAATTCACCGTGGATGCAATGTTAGGAAAACTCGCGATATGGTTAAGATTGACAGGACATGACACTCGATACTCAACAGAGATGCATGACGAAGAGTTGCTTCAGGTGTCCCTCGAAGAGGATCGGATACTCTTCACATCTGATGCAGAACTTTATGAACGCGCACAGAATCTGAATCTAGAATCGCTTCTTCTTAGAGGTTCTGTCGATGAAGGAGTTGCTCGAGTATTTGCTGAATATGATATACTTCCCAAGATAGATCCGACAACATCTCGTTGTAGTAAATGCAATGGCAATCTAATTACACTCAAAGATGTCGACAAGGATCGCGTGAAAGGACTCGTCTTTGAACAGACGTTCGACTATTATGAGGAATTCTGGTTATGTGAGGACTGTCAGAGTGTCTTCTTTCAAGGAGGTCACTGGAAGAATATTGAAGTGTACATGAAGAGAATCTCTGATTTGATAGGAAGGATGACTTAGCTTTCTCGGACTGAGATGTCATACTCAATAGGAATGCATGCCTTGATTGACCGAGTGATATGACAATAATCTATCATGAGTTCGACACACCGTTCTCCAGTCTCTTGCTCTTCTTTCCCAACCACAACTTCTCCGGAAACGGACATTCCTGTTATCATGTATCCTTTACCATCAAACTCAGCTGTGGCAGTTCCCTTGAGATTAAACGATACCAATACCATCTCAAAACGTCGTTGGAAGTCGAGGAATGTGTTGTTCAGACAACCAAGTACTGCAGCTACAAAGAGTTCATCTATGCAGACACCTTCTCCTCGACCACCGAAGGTTTTTGGTGTGTCATAGACAAACTGACGACCGCCAATGACTGTAGCTATCCCGCCAGTCTTTCCGTCCCATTCATTCTGAGCATGATATTCAAGGTGTTCTGGATATTTCGACTTCAGACGCATTGTCATCAACCGGTCGGACACCTATTGAGTAATTCATTAAGCGTTGTGGTTAATACAAGGACAGTCAGGAAGTCATTTAAACAGAATATGAGAGCAGGCTCTGGGATACTCATGTCTCGAAAGATGAAAGCTGCTATGTACTATGGTATCGGTGATGTTCGATACGAAGAGGTCGATATCCCTGAGATAGGACCCGGTGAGTTGTTAATCAAGGTTGAAACTGCCCTGACTTGTGGAACTGATGTCAAGACATACAAACGAGGTCACCCACTGTTGATCAAGACCACCCCGGCTTTGTTCGGTCACGAGTATGCAGGCACTATTGAGGAGGTCGGAAAAGATGTTACTGATTTCAAGGTGGGAATGAGGGTCGTTGCAACAAATTCTGCTCCCTGTGGGGACTGCTTCTTCTGTAAGAAGGACATGCCAAACCTCTGTCCGGATCTAAAAGACAATCTTGTCAATGGAGCATTTGCTGAATACATCAAGGTTCCAGAGGCAGTCGTTCGTTGGAATACTTATCAAATACCGGACTCGTTGTCTTTCAAAGATGCTGCACTGACTGAACCTCTGGCATGTGTAGTCCATGGAATCGAAGAATCCAACATCAAACCTGGTGACACTGTTGTTGTAATTGGAGCTGGACCAATCGGTCAGATGCTGATTATGTTAGCAAAGAAGAATGGGGCATCAACTGTTATTGCTTCTGACTTGGCAGAACTAAGAAGGGACATTGCATTGAAAGCAGGTGCAGACATTGTCATCGACCCGTCAAAGGAAAACCCTGTTGAGCGTGTCAAACAAGAGACCTCGGGAAGGGGAGCCGATGTTGTGATTGAAGCGGTTGGCATTCGTCAGACTTGGGAACAAGCAGTAGACATGACACGAGATGCAGGTACAACTGTTCTGTTTGGAGGAGCCGCCTCAGGGACCAAATTTGAATTAGACACAGGAAGATTCCATTATGGCCAACTAACGATAAAAGGCGTCTTCCATCTCAAACCCAAGCATGTAGAGCGAGCCTTAAAGCTCATTATCGCGGGTGATGTGAATACAGACCTTTTGATATCTCACGAGATGCCTGTAGAAAAGATTGGTGAAGCTCTAGAGATGATGGGTGCTGGTAAAACGATGAAAATCTCCATCACCCTTTGATCAGTTCAGGTGTGATTCTTGACCAAAAATAACGATGACTCGCTACGTGGAAAAGGGGAACTTTGGAGAACAAAAGCAATTGAACAGAGACGATCTAGAAGGCTGAATGAAAATGAGAGGGCACTTATTGAGTTTATCCAGACCCTTGATGAGAAGTACGAAAATCTAATCGTCGTTGTAGAAGGAAAACGAGACGTCTCTGTTCTTCAAAATCTGGGTCTGAAAGCACCAATAATCAAAACACAGACCCTTTTACCTAGATACAAACTGATTGAGAAAATAGTAACTACAGCAGGTAAGAAAGGACAAGTACTCATTCTAACAGATTTTGATCATGAAGGGAAAGCGATTTACAAGTTCATCGAGAAAGAACTTGAGCTGAGCGGCACTAAGAATCTGAAACGAGAACGACGCATGATTCGTAAATTCATGGATACATGGATATGCATTGAACAGCTTGTTTCGTTGTTCAAGAGAAAGGACTCGCCTGAGGCGATTGACCCTTAATCTTGAATTTATACCGTCACTTGACTACCGCAGTTCGAACAGATGAACTTGCCACCAGGTATCTCGTGACCACAGACTCTGCACAAGCGTGCTTTCTTCTCACGTAATGCATCAACGACGTCTCCGGTCTGAGGTTCCAGTGTGAATATGTCATCGGCATAGCTCAGTCTGAATTCCCGAGGATTGCCAGCAAGGTCCAACAAATCGGTTGGCATAGGCAACCTGTGTTTATCATCTAGTCGTACGATTCGTGTGTCACCAAGCATGTCGAGGTCAATCCCACTTTGATGGAACCCAGATATGACTCCATCACGGAGCTCCACGGTCACGTCCGCCTTTGATGCGACCTGTTGACTATGGGTGACGATGAAGAATGACGTACCAATAGTTTCATTCAGCTCCTGGAACAAATCGAGAATTCGCTCTCCAGTCTCAGGGTCTAAATCCCCGGTCGGCTCGTCGCACAAAACTAACCCCTTTCCTTCAGTATCAATGAGATTGACTAGGGCACTGGCTATTGCGACTCGTGACTTCTCACCACCACTCAGGGTAGTTGCGCTGTTCCGCTTACGTTCCTCCAGACCCACCATTTTGATCAGTTTGTTAACGCGTTCTTTTCGGATGTTTCGTGGTACCCCAGCAATTCTAGCTGAAAGCTCAACATTTTGCCAGGTATTGAGATGAGGTAGTAGATTGTTCAGCTGAAAGTGGAATCCAATGAAATTACGCCTTGCTTCTGTTAGAACTCTCTCACTCAACTTAGTGATGTCAGTCCTCAGATTTGCCCAGTAGACCTTGCCGACAGTTGCTTTAGTAATACCACCTATAACGTTGATGAGGGTGGTTTTCCCTGAACCACTTGCTCCTACAACAGCCATTATCTTGCCTTCAAGGATCTGAAGTGATACACCACTAAGTGCGACAACCTCAAGCTCCTGGGCTTTATAGATCTTGTAGCAGTCATTGACGCTGACTACAACATCATCTGGCAACTCACTATAAAGGTCGAGTTCTTCTTTGATTTCTATTGTTGAATTCATTTTACTACCTCACATATTTCTAAGAACTTCAGCAGGATCTGTGTTGCTCGCTCTGCGTGCTGGGAAGTAGCACGCCGCGACCATTGCTACACATTCTGCAAGAACAGTCAAAATCATGACTGTGAATGGAAAAGTGAACATCAAAGGGAGTATCGGCCATACTGGTGATATACCGAATGTAAGGATGGTCATCGTATATCCGAATAATCCCCCAAGAGCGAAGCTAATGAGCACAGCGGCAAAAACGCTACCTGCAAACTCTCCGAATACTAGAGAAACCACCTGTCTTTTAGTACTACCAATCGCTCGGAATAGCGCATATTCTGGTTCCCGTTCCTTGACTGCAGAACCCAAGAATAGAACAATCGATGATATACCCATACTAGCACACATGATGAAACTGATCATTGTAAGCCCTTCCAATCCAGCTAAGAAGAGACCAGTCACTGTGTTAGGCCCAAACTCGATAGTTTCAGAAGTATATACTGTAGTCCATTGATCTAATTCCAAGAACTCAATAAGTGATGATACATCTTCAAGCGATGTAACACCAACCATGAATTCCTCAACGGTTAAGAAACCAGTACTACTTGCAAGATAATCAAGATTGACCAGTGCAAAACCACCATTGCCAGCCTGGAAATCGAAGTATGACCCAAATGGAACTCCTCGTAAGTCACGAGTGGAGGCCACACCAAATCCAGGTGCACTCTTCATAACCCCAACAATCTTGAAGACAAGGGATTTACCACTGCCACCCTCTGTTGATACGTCTAGACTTATACTGTCGCCAATAGTCACATTCCAATCATCCAAATAGAACTGACTGATGATAATACCGTTGTTTGTATTTTGGAGTGCTCCTATTACTTCTGCAGGGGTTCCTCCTACAAACTCTGATTCTTTGAACGTTCCTATTTGTAAGTAAGCAGAAGCATCTATTCCTTCAAGATAGAATCCTTCATACCCATTGTGAGATAACAACTCGAGCACCGGGGTTACAGCTTCTACTCCAGCGAACCCAGAGAGGGTGTCTGCCCAGTTCAGTAATCTGTCAGTAGTTTCGATTCTCACATCACTACCAAGCGAATAGTTTGCCTCGTTCACAAGTGTATTCTCAACACTCGCTGTCTGAATTAACATCATAGTGGTTGTCGTTAAGGTCATAGTCAGGATGACAAGCAATGGAATAAACTGACCCTTCCGTCTTCTAAGACTTTGAGTCAAATACAACCTCTTTTCACCCATCAAGTTACCCACTCTCTCCGAGGCACTTGCAGTGACCAGCCGCATTGCTCTGGAACCGAGATATGATGCTGCAAAGAGCAACAGGGTTGATATCAGTATCTCCATCAAAGCGATTTGTCCAGTGGGATTGAAGAAGATGGGCATTAAGAGAAGAACAGAGAGAGTACCACCGAGGCCAAGCACATAGTACCAAATATTCACTTCTTCAGGAATTTCATAGGTCGTCCTTGTTGTGGGTTGACCAATCTCAGTGACATCAATTCTCCTTGCAACGTGTACTAGGTATGCTGCAGGTAGGAACATAGCAATTGTAGCTCCTAAGGCAAGAGATTGTCCAGGAATAACGAGCTTGCTTAGATATATTTCATAGAGGGTAGGATCAAAGGACAAGAGGCCTGTTGATGACCCCATTAGTGGAGTCATTAAAATTGTCAGGAATATTCCTGCAATATAGCCGACAACAGAAAGTATCAATGCTTCGAAAATGAAAGAGGAGAATATCTGATTGAATGAAGCTCCTTTTGCCCTGAACGCACTGACCTCACCCCTCCTCTGAGCTACTGATGATTCGGATGTGAAGATTGTCAACATCAAGCTCATGACCATAATGGGTATAGCTAGGATGATGAGAGATTGGCTAGCAAGATAAGTACTGATGTGTATTTGTAAGTCCTCAATACTGTCAAGACCGATGACACTGAGTGCCTCATTGCTTTCTACAATCTGAGCCTTCAGAGCTAGCATGTTTGATGCGGCGAATGCAGGACCAGCCGCAAGAAGTCCACTCGCAGAACCTCGAACGAGCTCCACAGGGGAAAAGTACCCAGTATTGGTAATCATTTCAATCGATTCATCATCAAGAGCCTCCTCAAGAATCAAAATTGAATCGCTAATTCCTAAGACACTGCTTGGAGGGGCCAACGGGTCCCAGTTGTTCCGAAGGATAGGAGGATAAGACAAGCCCACAACAGAGGCTACTACTACTTCATAGATTCCAGTAATTGTAAGGTTTGCAAGTTTGAGTCGATTCAGATATAATGGGTCAAAGGGAATTCGATCAGGGGGATTGTAATAGTTACGAAGGATGTCAATGCTGATGGTTGAACCAATACCAATTACTTCACCAGTCACTTCAAAAGTGGTGTCTATGAATCTCTGTGAAACTAGAGTCTGGTTTGGATGTATGGAAAGGTTTCCAGTCCATAACAGCTCTGTCGACCAGACGTCAAGAATTTCCTGAGTTACTATTATCACACGCGTATCCTTCTTGCCAAGTGCGTAGTTTGTATCAGAGGGCCGATATGAATCCCATTCAGTAGTAATGTTATCTAAACGGAGAAGCCCCACGGTACTTGGAGTTATGTGAGCAAATTCTGTGTAGGGACTAGACAAAACTAAATCCTGTGCTTCAAACAAATCTGAGTAGTCAAGGCTGCCTTGAGTGGTCTGTATACTGAATTGATACGCATTGTTATTGAAGTAGTCCTCAACAGCCAGCCTTGAACCTGTATTTGTCCACGCAAAGACGGTAGTAGGTATTGCTACACATATGGCTAGAACGAGCGCAATTCCAATATTGCTAACTCTATTATTCCTAATTGAAGTGACTGCATGACCCATAGCCCAAAGACGGTTTCCCTTCAGAAGCGCTTTCTGTTTTT
>SOKL01000003.1 GCA_004376265.1 Candidatus Thorarchaeota archaeon | reverse complement strand
ATCGAATACAGAATTTTCGTGTTGGTTGGTTAGCTTTGCCACACTTAGGACATTCCCTCATGAGAATCACCGACGGCCTTAACCGGGCCAAGTTTCCATACGCATGCTAACTGATAATGTTTTCTTGTTAAGAGATTCCTCCATGGATTTGGAGTATTTCATATTGGTGGGGGGCGGTTCGCACAAAGCTTATGCTCTTGCGGGGGCGATTCGCACAAAGCTTATGGAATCTTCTCAGGTGCACGCACACTTGAGGTATAACTTTAGTGCTCTCACGTTAGGGGTGAACGCAACATGACAGTCGGTGAAGCCTCTACTAAGGGCACTCGACAAGAAGAGGTCAAGATGATGTCAGTCCTTGATGCGTTCAAAGACTATTGTCGAAGGGCCTCCCGCATCGGCATCCGAGAAACTACGCTACACTCGTATGCTCAGAGAATACACCTAATTGAAAAAAGTATGTGTTTCTACTATGCCGCTTATTCTAGACTGTATTAAGGTTAACAGCCAGCGTTCTATCCAATGATTATTGTGCTTTTTATGTGGTTCAGCAGGATTGCACGTAGGTTATTCGATTCTGTTCAGCGTCAACTTGATTTGAAAAACTAGTATCGCTAGAAACCTATGATTGCCAGAGTCGAGTTCAGTACAAATTGCACTATTTTCTTGCACTCAGAATTGATCCTAACATTTTTCCAATTGCCTTTGCTTCTTTCTGTGCCTCGCGCCCATATTCCTCGGGGCGATTGGCTTCTGCATTGTCAGCAGTCGTCAGACCCATATGAGCGTAAACATTTCCCACAACACAATCATGACCATAGCCACAGTCATAGCATTGCCAATGACCAGGGTCAGTTAGTGTTGCAATGACAGCCATTTTATTGCTGAGCATCATTTTCTTAATGAAGGCAGTGGCTTCTTTTTTGTCTTCATTGCGATCCAACCCAACTGCGATTCCCAATTTTCCCGCAAAAAGGAACGATTCTCGGTGTCTTAATGAGAATGTTCTTTCCCAGAAGGCATGCCCAATAGCATTCAGCATTCCATAGTAATTTCCCCCACCAAAGACAAGTGCATCAGCTTCAATTATCTTGTCGACGACTTCTTGAAAATCATCCTTCTGAACGCATTTATTATTGCTAGCGCATTTGAGGCATCCCAAACAACCTCTAATGTTCATTGCCGCTAGGTTAATCATCTCGTATTCGATCCCTGATTCCTCAAGAATGTCTTTCACTATTATTTTCGAATATGCTTTTGTTCTGCCGCTACTGCTGATTCCTATTGCTTTCATTATTACTCCTCAGATATTGTTTACTCGCTAATTTGCCAGTCTTATCTTGAGTTCCATTTTAGATATCCTGTTAAAGGTATCCAGGAGTCTTTCCAAGTGACCCACGTTTCCCATTTCAGATTCTCCTCTCTTACGGAAAATATAGGATGTCAGCAAAACCGAAATCATTTGTTAAGGATACGTCACTTCTATCAATAACACTGAAAGATAAAAGCATGTCTTCAAGAGTTGTCTAGATTATGTTCTCGATTCAAATCTAGGACGTTTTTGACTTAAGTCAATGGAACCCAAAATCATGTCTTCATCAAGGTAATCCACTAGAGATTTTGGTTCGATTTCCTTTGTCGCAATCCGGTTGTACAAGTAACCTATTTTATAACCAAGCTTCTCACGCCAAGGACTTTTTAGAGATAGTATTCGTTTAGAAATAATGGTTTCTTTCCACTCTATTGGAACACCAAAAACTCTTCCTAGATCAGCAAAAGCTGGTTTGTTGCCAAATTCTGAATCTGGGAATAGTAGGAAGTAATACTTTGGTTTGTATTGAGTCATCTCCCTCAGGAAAGACTCCGCATCCTCCTTAAGATTCTTGGAGTTTTTCTGTTGTTCCTTTGGCTTTCTTTTGTTTTCTTCAACGATATTAGTAACTAATACGTCCAACTTGAACACTGGACATACATGAATATAGGCCATTCGTCGGGGATGTTCCAAATCACAAGTATATGAAAGTATAATATGGGCAGTCGCATCTAGTCTAATTCGGTCTAATTTTATCAATCAATCTAACGAGGAGCGAATCGCAATATGGAAGGTAACAGCTGGAATGGGAAAATCCTCTGGGTGGATTTAACAAAGAAGACTACACGAATCGAGGAACTACTTCCGAAGGTGTATGAAGACTTCATTGGTGGAAAGGGACTAGGTACCTACCTACTATATCGCGAGCTTGATGCTGGTACCGATCCCCTTAGTTCTGATAATATTCTGTTCTTCATGACCGGTCCTCTTCAGGGGCTTCGTGCTCCAAATGTTGGTAGATGGACACTAGTCACCAAATCGCCATTAACAGGTCTCTACTTGGACACTCATTGTGGGGGTCCTCTAGGAAGAGAGATCAAGAATGCAGGTTATGATGCAATTGCTGTAACTGGAAAATCAGAAAAACCAGTGACTTTGATCATTGAAGATGAAACAGTGAGGTTTGAAGATGCTCAATCAATTTGGGGAAAGGGCACCCACGAGGCCACAAAGATTCTTCACGAAATGACAACGAAGGGTTCAGCAGTCTATGTGATTGGTCCAGCAGGAGAAAACCTTGTTCTGACTGCAACTGGCTGTTGCGAGCTTGCACATCAAACAGGGCGGGGAGGAGCTGGGGCAGTTCTTGGTTCAAAAAACCTCAAGGGAGTCATAGCTAGAGGAACCAAAAAGATAGAGGCGGCAGATTCCTCAGCAATTCGTCAGGTGAATAAGACTGCAACAAAACTCTGGAATGAGAAGACTGGTTATGGATTCAAAGAATATGGTACACCTTTCTTGGTGGAGATTTCAAACGAGCGAGGACAGTTCCCAACACGTAATTTCCAAAATGGATACTTTGATGGATACGAATCGTTAACTCCAGAGGAGATGCGGGAATGGTATATTGGTGCACACCTGTCTTGTCCTCATTGTATTATGCGGTGTACACACGCATATAGAACAGAGGATCCAAGGTTTCCGGGAACTGAGGTTGAATCAACGGTAGAGTATGAAACCTTGGGATTGTGTGGTGGGACTTTGGGTATCAAAGATGCACAGTGTGTTTTCCAATTGAATCATTTATGCGATGACCTTGGGCTTGATACCATAGGTGCTGGATCTGCAGTCGGATTCGCAATGGAAGCTTTTGAGAAAGGCATTCTGTCCGAGGAGGAGATAGGTTTCCCATTGCCTTTTGGAGACTGCGAGGGCGCAAAGAAACTCGTCATGATGATAGCACAAAAAGAGGGAATTGGCGAAATTCTTGCACAAGGTACGCGTTATGCTGCCAAAGAGATTGGAAAAGGTAGTGAAGTTTTTGCTGTGCACGTGAAAGGTCTCGAGATTCCAGCCTGGGATCCACGGGGGAAGAAAGGAATGGGTCTCTCCTATGCAACTGGGGATGTTGGCGGCAGTCATCTCCGAGGTTGGCCACAGACGATGGACCATCCAGATTCATCAACGCTCGATGTGATTGAATCAATGGTTGACCAGCGCGATATCAAAATCCTCAGAGATAGCCTGATAATATGTCATTTCACCTATCACTTTCCCCTTACACATGAACAGAATATCACTATGCTCAATGGTGCTAGCGGTTTGAATTACAACAAAGAAAGCATCTCAATTTTTGCACAGCGAGTTGAGACCCTTGCACGTCTTTTCAATATTCGAGAAGGAGTGTCAAGAGAAGATGATATCCTTCCACCACGTCTTTGGGAAGCTGAAACACATGGTCCTGCGAAAGGAATGAAATCCTTTATCGACCAAGATGATTTTGAGAGGTCACTTGACAAGTACTATGAACTCCGCGGATGGGGAAAAGATGGAGTTCCCAAAGAGGAGACTATCAAGAAGCTTGGACTGAATACCCTGGTTTCATAGACAAGATCAAGACACTCTTTAGTTGAAACTCTGCATTTCCTTTAACACAATTTCAGTGACTTCCAGTATGTGGTTTAC
>SOKL01000349.1 GCA_004376265.1 Candidatus Thorarchaeota archaeon | reverse complement strand
GCACATCGTTTGAGGATTATAAGAAAAAGAAGAAGCGTAGATATTCATCAAAGCAACAGAAGGCAAGAGGGGGAGCGATTTGGAGGAAAAGAAAGAAGGAGGCTCGCGAACGTGATGGCAACAAATGTGTCATAACGGGCGTCAGAGAATCCCTATTGGTCCATCACATCAATGGCGACAAGACAGAACGTAGGCTTGAAAACCTCGTCACAATTTCACGACTAGTGAGCGACGCCATCCATCATGGGTCAAGAGACTTCCACCCTCAAGATGAGCGATATTGGGAAACCAAAAACCCAGAGTATGTGGCAAAAGCCGCCACTCGTCTTGAGATACTGAAGAAGTATGTAAAATGGTTACGAACACATGGGTATCAGAGTGCATGCTTGGAGAGTCTGCCACTTCATGAATTGAGGTCCGACAAGTGGAGAACAGGAGCAAACAAACACATCCACTTCTCAATGTATAGAAAACGGAACTATCAAAATCATTTCTGGATTGCTCTGCTAGAACCAACTGGGCTTGTGTTTGAAAAACAATCATTCGAGGATGTTTACAAAAAGGCTCACGGTCATTCCTACTCTTCTTACAGTGACTATGAAGAGAAATGTGAGGATTGCCCCTATGAAGGGGACCCACCGTGTGGTGACTATCATGGCGGACCCTACTGTGTTGACGGTCGTCAATCCTGTGCTAGCTGCAGGCTAAATGGCACGGATAAATGTCCTTATGCTGGTAGGGAACATGGTGAGCATACCAACGTTACCATATGTTCGAAATGGGAAAAGGTTCTAGATGAATGACAACCGAAATTCCTCCGGTGTCATCAGCGTTCCTCTATGGACTGAGGTTGCATGTAGGATTCACCGTACTCAAGCCCTTCAATTCTTCTCTGCATCTCAATCAACACGGACATGAACACCACGTCGATCTTGTGAGGGATGGAGATTACTGTTCCAGAGTCTGCGTGCATCCTTGCATAGTCGAATATCTTATCGAGCCTCTCGCGGTCATCGGGCCTCAACTGTCTGCGAAAGGTCTTCCACTTTGCACTCTCGATGTCCACAGCCTCTCTGAATGTCCTGATTGTACGACCCATCTGAACCAATCGGTAGTGTGTTTCGCCCCTAAAGAACAACCCAAACGGCTGATTGTATCTAGATGGTATCAGGTATCATTGATACTAGGTTTCGATTTTGTAACTGTTATAAGCAGGACACGAGTCAGAATCTAGTTCAGGAGGATGTGCATTGACGAAGCTAATAAGTGGGAAGAAGGTGGATGATTTCCTTGAAGAGCTAGACCTTGTGAAGAGATTTCTTGAACTGCTTCGCAGCCTCAGGTGGCACATGACTGCCGTGTTCAGTGGCGCTTACGAGTCTGCTATCCGTGATCTGAGGTTTGTTTTTGAAGACATGTGCCAAGCAGTCTATCTCGATCAATCCTTCGGACACCTAGAGCCAGAAGAGAGATATGAGAAAATCCGAGGAGAGGACCGGCTTAGGGGGTAGAAAGCTTATCTGTAAGCTCGATTTACCTCAGAATGTCAAAGATCATTTCAAGAAGCTATATAATGAGCTGTGCGACTATGTCCATCCGAGCTTCAAGCTTCTCATGGAGTTATTCGAAGATTTCAAGATTTCTTTCTTCTACAATGAAGAGTGGTTCCTGAATGCTCAGTCATTCCATCGACGGACATGCGACGCAGTCCTCTACTTAGTCTTGAGAGCGTTCCCTCAAATTCAATCAATTTTCTTCGACAAGCCGTGTGTGCTTCAATCCCTAAGAGAGATGTCATGCTTATTGACTTTGAGGCTTGTCTGAGTCGTCTTCAGCGCATGCTTGTCGAGATCTGCATGGACTGGGAACCACCGGACTTACTAACCCGATGCTTGAAAGTGGATTGGTAAGAGTTTCGGCGCCGGAACTTCCTGATCTTTTAAATAAACTTCTCAACGATGGGTAAGGCAGATACATTGGAGACCTGTTCCATGTCGCAGTCCACCTCTCGGACGAACCCTTTGGACAACCCGCACTTTTCCAACACCATCTGAAGGGTTCCCTTGGCAGCAGGACAAAAAATGCAGGTGTTAGCCGTGTAGATGATGATGCAGGAGGGACCCTCAGTCCACTTGTTGCAGCTGCTGAGGATGCGTGACAGGGACAAAATGTAGTGATGCTGACGGGTCAGGAGGCTCTCCCCTGATATCTTCTCACTAGTGCCATATGAAACCACAGCTCATGCAGCATAGTTCTCTCTTGCGTAAATTGTACATGGTTTCCATATGGTTGCATTTCGGACATTTCGCCCCGACTGACCACATACCCAAAGGTCTACGGTCCATGAAACGAAGATCCGCGGTTTCGAAGTACTTGAAGTACTCCGCTCCTCCCGGTTCTTTGCCCTCCTCATCCTGGTAATGCCAGACCGACCAGAACGGTGGATCCCAATCAGGGCGGTCTTCCCGGTAGACATGCACTCTAAGCTCCACAAGGCGCAGCACGGTCAATTCACCGTCATTGTCCATATAATCAGCATACCCAATCTTCACGACTTTCGACATTTGAAACCACCACTAAAGGTCTCGTTAGATACACATCCTAAGAAGTTTACTAACTAGAATTTCAGTCAAGCGCGTATCGACTTACTAGATTGAGGGTAACACTTGAAACAAAGATTCTTACTTATTGGATTCATTGTTGCATTAATTATTGCTACATCAATGATTGTGGATGCTCAGTCACAGACGAATTTTACGACCTTGTCCTTTGCTGGGAATCAAAACAAACCGTTAGGCCCACTCTCACATTCTGGAACGCAGTTCTTATGGGAAATAAACATCACATTGCCGACCATAATTACAGCCGGGGAGAATTTCGACTTGAATCTCACAATGGAGCTTTTTGGCATGACAGCGGAGGTCGAATATGTGGAAGTAGATAGGTCAACATTCTATATTGGAGAGTGGTATCCTTACGTGCTGGACTATGCGGACCAATACGCATTGAATCCTACAAGACCAGAGAAGTACATTGAGTTCTATGATGTTTACTGTAGTGAACCTTCTATCACATTTTGGAATTTTACCGAGGACTCATCTCCTGCAAAATTATCAATGACAGTATCTCATAACTGACTGAGCACATATGACCAGGTAAAATCAGCGATTTTTGGATTGTGGATGTTTGATGCCTACAACTCTACTGGAGATAGAATCTATTGGGGTTTCATAAATGTGGATTGTTGGGACTTGGTAGATCCAATGTATATCCAACCTAATCTAATACCAGAAACTCAAACTATTACAGAAACAGTCACAGTAACTAATACTGTTACAGTACTGTCTGGTTTCAGTATTGAATCAATCTATATCTCGATATTTGGAGGGATTGGTATAGGGATTATAGTTATCCTCATACTCATCAAAGTAAAGAATCACTGAAAGAAAGGTGAAGTTAGTCATGGTAAGAGATAACGAATTGAAAGAATATTTAGCCAAACAATGGGTTAAACGAATCACTGCTTTATCTTCCTTTATCGGCTTATTTGGAGCTGTCATAACTTTCCTTGCAGGAGAAGAGCAACTGTTTGTCATTATACTTCTTGGAATTGGTTTCATTTTTGGGATACTTAGGCTTGCGGCTGAAACGTGACATGTAAGTTGTGAAACAATAGAGATTTAGTTTCAGTGAGGATGCATAAGATACATCCGTCTGTTATCCCTGATGAATGAGCGAAGAGCTTCTTTGATAATCTCACTTCGTGACGTGTACCCCATGTCATGACCATGTTTCCTAAGATCTAGAAGGAGTTCGTCTATTGCGACAATGATTCCCTCAGGAAGAGCAACACTTCTGTAGCCTTTTGGTGGCATCTTAATCACACTCTGAAAACCCTGCTAACACCATTTATACTACTCAGAATTTCAACGTGTTATGATGACACCCTTACATCTTTCTTAAGTTCTGAATTAATAATAGCTCGGAATCTCCGAGATATGTC
>SOKL01000137.1 GCA_004376265.1 Candidatus Thorarchaeota archaeon | reverse complement strand
AAAGTTGAAACTACATCTGTTTCTCTTGCCTGTACGGCAGATAGTCTGGTCCGAATATCTCACGTGCCATGACGATCTTCCCATTCGTCCTAGACCATCAGTTGTGACAAATTCTCTTCCTCAGTCACTTTGTCGGTTCCTGAGCTCTGTCCAATTCTTCTCCATTTTTTGCCATAGCTGACTGCAAAAATGATGAAACCAACAATCAATAGAGATGGAAACGGCGTTATGACCCAAACCCCAGCATGCGATGATGAGTAGTTCAACCAAATAAAAGTAAGTGAAACAATGAGAAGATGAGTCAGTCCAGCTGCAAGCATTTGTGCAATTCTGTTTCTTTCAAATGACCCTCTGCATACGAACCATGCAAAAATGATGGCTGGAAATATCTGTAATATGACCGCCAGAATAGAGTAGACTGATGACATTGAGAAATTGAACCATGTACCCTGACCCAAACTGCTACCACTCACGCGGTGGCTCAAAGACCACGCCGCGGAGTTAAGAGAGAACCCTACACTAAAACTACGGTTGAAATTAGTACCCTGCCAACTGAAGGTCTCTATTGTCATCGGGAATATGAAAGCAGATACAGAGAGCACCACTGCTGCGACTTTCTTTCCAGGAGCGTGGTCTCCAGTTTCCGGATAGATGAGCCCTCGCCACATCAGTGGGATGAGAACCATGATTGTGAATGCAAGACCTGAGAATGGAATTAGATCAATGAACTCTGGGACATAGGCTGCGTAACCCCCCGAGAACCATGGAAAGACCGCCCAAGCTGGAAGGAAGAGCAACAACGTAATAGTCAACGCAAGCATCACTATTCCTGCTGAGCCTAGCAACATCGGAAAGCTCACATCTCGTTCCATGTAGAGCCAGAGAAAACATGGAGCACAGATGAGCAGTGATGGTAGTAGCAAGCCAAAGTCTGGGATGAAATGAATGGATGTACCCGGTTCTGACAGAACAAAAGATATACCAAACAGAATCGAACTAAGTTGAAATCGCCCATTTGCCCCATAGATCCAAAATGGTAGTATCAATGAAACCATGAGCATCAAAGCTGGAATGACAATCCTCTTGATGCCCAGTGCTTTCACTTTTTCCATAATGATTATAGAACTAATTTTGTTATCTGGTTTTCGAAGTTTCATATGTTTCAGGATTGGAAGTAAGAGCGAGAGAGAGGAAAACCCTCTCTCGATATAAAATGAAAACTACATCTGTTTTATCTTGCCTGTACGGTAGATAGTCCGGTCCGAAGATCCCTCGTGCCATGACGAGAGAATGAGAACAGGAGTCAACCTAGTACACAATGTTGATACGCTTATACGCTATATTCTCTTAGGGCTGACCTCCATGTCGTGGTTGAAGAAGAAACGGATTTTACAGGCGGCTGTCATCAGCCTCGTAGTGGGTCTATCAATAGTTGTCTTGGCTCCTAGGATTCTCCATGTCAATCAAATACCCGGTTCAGACGAATACTGGAACACGTCAGACTCCTATCAAATGACTAGCAATGAATCCTTCACAGTAATCGTTCTATCAGTCGAATTCACCTTCCTATTCTATGAGGAGGTGCCTTTAGATGTACCAATCCCCCTTCATTTCAAGGTGACCTTCCCGAATGACACGACTGAGTATCTGGAAACAACAGTGGGTGGGTTGATGATGCAACCTCCACGAGTCGTGTTCACCAATCACACCAGTCCTCAGGCAGCGATTGTTTCTGCCTACGGCAATGTACACGAAGAGTGGTACAGCTGGTACTATGCAGTATCGCTTGGGTGATGCGATTTGTGAAAAAGAAAGAGTGGAGGAGAGAGGAAAGCCCCCTCTCATTCAATTCTGAAAACTACATCTGTTTCTCTTGCCTGTACGGCAGATACTCAGGTCCGGAGATTTCCCTCGCGATGACGATTATGATTAGAAAACCATAAGTTCTCTAATTGACCTGCATCCTTCATATAGAGGGGGACTATTGTGACGAATTTAAAGGAGTCTTCGGACATCACATTTGTGATGGTGGAAGCTAGATCAGTTGGGGACTGGTTTAGAGAAACAATAGGATGCAAAGATGATTATTCTGAACAATATCGATATGAAAGCATGGCTAGGAATTATCTTGTTAACCATGCCAAAGATTGGATTGGTCATAATCCGTCCTTAATCTGGTCCGAGCTTGATTTGGGCACATTCGAGAATAAAGAAGAACGGATGACTTGTGATGTCATCTTTCAGTATGAAAAGGTGATATGGCTTCTTGAAGTAAAGGATAGAACGTCCCTCAAACGAGTGTTTCAAAATAATGATTACCATTCTGCAGTGGATCAATTGAGAGAGTATAAACGGCGGATTCACGAATTAGGTTGGTGGCCTGAATTTACTATTCATCTCGCAGTTTTTTGGGCCTTCAATCCCCGTGACATCGATGGCAAAGCTATTCCGATTGATGTGGAAGAGAGTTTGATATGGCCAAAGGATAGGTAAATGAGTCTTGAGTTTTGAGTGCAAACTTCCTAATTGTAAATTCAATGCGTATTCATTGTTGAAAGAAGAAAATTATGAAAGGGATAAAACCTCTCCTAGAATTAGAAACTACATCTGTTTCTCTTGTCTGTACGGCAGATACTCAGGTCCGAATATTTCACGAGCCATGACGATCTTTTGCACGTGGCTTCCACCCTCAGCACCAACCGTGTAGGAACGCACACCCCTGTAAGAGGCCTCGAGTGGACACTCCTTCGAGTAACCGAAGGCTCCGTGCCAGGTCATAGCACGAGTGATGATGTCAAGAGCATCGTGAGGTGCCTTGTACTTGGCAGCAGCAGTGGTCTGAGCAATGTCGAGTTTGGAGTAGTTCTTGTTGCCCTTGCCATAGTGCTCATCCATCATCCAAGCTGCGTGATAGGTGAGATGCCTGTCTGCCTGAAGTGCCATCCATGAATCAACAGCCTCAAACTGAATACCCTCAAAGGCCGCAAGTGATCGACCGAACGCCTTTCTCTGCTTGACGTATTCGACACCGATGTCAAAGCAAGCCTGTGCAGCGCCAAGACATGTAGCAGCTATTAAGACCCTAGCTGCGGAAAATCCTTCCATGGCGTGGTAGAAGCCCTTGCCGTGCTTACCAATCAAATAGTGTTTTGGAATCTCTACATTTTCGATATTGAAGCCACCGCATGAAACTCCCATTCTACCCATATCTTCGAACAATGTTGTAGTGAATCCAGGAATCACGCCATCACCCATATTGAGTGGGAGAATGAACGCATCGAATGCCTTGTGGTCGCCCTTCACGTCTGATTTTGCCAGAGTCCAATAGACTCCTCCATATTTCTCAGACTCCGCAACACCGGATATGTACACCTTCTCACCATTGATGACATAGCCATCACCCTTTGGCTTGATTGTGGTTTTGGTTGCGTTGACGAGGTCAGAGCCACCAGTTGGTTCAGTGGTTGCAATACCGAAGAACAAGTCTCCCTTCATGACCTTTGGGAGAATCTCTGCCTTTGCCTCTTCTGTACCGTATTTGTCAAAGACAAAAGCCCATGAGGCTTCGACAAGGTACATGACTGGCAGTGCAATAGAGAGGTCTGCTTTCGCAAGTTCCTCAGCGGCTATACATGCCATTACCCAGGAGAGACCTGGACCACCGCTCTCTTCTGATACAGTAGGTGCCCAGAGCATCTGGTCAGCCATTTTCTTAATGAGATCCCGAGGAATCTCGTGAGTGTGTTCATCATACTCTTTCCAAACAGGAGCAACGTGCTTCTGAGCGAAGTCACGCACAGCCTCGCGGAACATCTTTTCTTCATCCGACTCTTCAAAATGCATTGTAAACTACCTCTTTTTATGAGTCATGCCTGCGGAGCGGTGTGGATTGAGAGTTGCTTATAGTTTCTTCGTATCGGGTGTAGAATCTATTGCCACCTGTCAGTGTTCTTTTACAGCCTGTAAATTCATAGATTCCTAATGATGTGGCTGGCAAATTCTTTTGTTGTGAGTTTGCCCCCAAGGTCTCTTGTTCGATGACCCTGTAAAATCGTGGTGTTTACAGCTGTTTCAATACGATGTGCCCACTTCGAGGATTGTTCATCAGAATGGGTAGTTCCTAACCAATCTAGCATCATCACTGCTGAGAGTATCATGGCAATTGGATTAGCTACATTCTGTTTGGCAATATCAAAAGCTGCACCATGAACAGGTTCAAACATTCCTCGTAGATTTCCTATATTTGCCCCCGGTGAGAGTCCCAATCCCCCTTGAACCCACGAAGCCTCATCACTCAGAATATCACCATACAGATTCGGTGTAACAATTACATCGAATTGAGACGGCTCCCTGATTAGTTGGTATGCGCAATTATCTACATACATTTGCTCGATTTTCAGGTCATCATATTCCCTGCCAACTTCATGACATACTTCCTGAAAAAGCAAGTCTGATTGAAGCACATTTGCTTTGTGAACAACCGTAACAAGTTTACGCCTCTCTCTAGCCTGATGACACCCAAGTCTCATGATATTCTCAGATGCCTGTCTAGTGGTTATCTTAATATCAAATGAGACATCTGCTTTCCTACCACCAACTCTTGAGTACAATCCTTCTGAATTCTCGCGGACTATCAATAGGTCAACTTCCTCGTCTGCCATCAATCTAGTATTAATACCTTGGATCGATTTTGCTGGACGAAGGTTAGCAAACAACCCCAAATCTTGTCTGAGTGGAAGTACAACATGTTTTGCTGATTCACCTATAGGTCCTTTGAGGACTGCATCGCTTTTCCTAGCCGCTTCCAATGTATCATTAGGTAAATAGCTTCCATGTTCTCTAAAGGCTTTATCACCTGCTTCGACAATTCGAGAGTCAAATTCAATGTCTATGCTTTCTAACACACGTAGAGTTGCATCCATTATTTCTGGACCAATTCCATCTCCTGGTATAATTGCAATGGAATACACCATCTATTCAGACACTGCCCCTTGTTGGCTCTTAGTTCTTAGATGGTTAATCAGTCCACCACTTCGAAGGATCTCCATCATGAATTGTGGAAAGCTCTCGAAACTCGTTGTTGTTTTTGAGGACTCATTAACAACCTGACCCAGATCCAAATCAATTGTGATTGTATCTCCCTCTGTTACCAAACTAGAGATTCCAGGAACAATGAAGACAGGGAGGCCAATGTTTATCGAATTCCTGAAGAATATTCGGGCCATCGAATCGGAGATTATAGCTTTGATACCTGATCTCTTGATTACTTCTGGTGCTTGCTGACGGGATGAACCACATCCAAAATTCGATCCTGCGACGATAATGGTATGACCAGTAGACACTTTCTCATGAAAATTCGGATCAAATACTTCCATTGCAAACTGAAAGATACTATCGACATCACTTCCATGCGTCAGCCGATGTGCCGCTATAATGACGTCTGTATCCAAATTGTTTCCATATTTCATTGCTCTGCCGGAAATCTTGATCATGTAATATCCCTCGGATCTGTTATTCTTCCCTCTACTGCACTTGCTGCTGTTGTTAATGCTGAAGCCAAGTATACCTCTGAAGTTGGATGTCCCATTCTACCTCGAAAGTTGCGATTCGTCGTTGCGATGGCTACTTCATTCTCAGCCAGCACTCCCATGTGACCTCCCAAGCAAGGTCCACATGTAGGTGTGGACACTACAGCACCTGATCGTATGAATGTTTCAATCAGACCCTCTTCTAGTGCCTTCAGATATATTTCCTGAGTGGCGGGGATCACAATCAATCTTACTCTCTCAGAAACTATTCTTCCTCGTAGAAGTTTTGCAGCATCTCGTAGATCTGATAATCTTCCTCCGGTACAAGATCCGACAAATGCTTGATCAATTTCTATATTCGATAGGTCTCGTGCAGGTCTTCCATTTGAAGGTAAGAAAGGTGTAGCAACTGTTGGCTCCAAATCAGATACATCCATATCAATCTCATCGACATACTCTGCCCCTTTATCACTCTCAATTGATTTGAACTTCTTTACTCCCCTTTGTTCAAGATAGTTCTGAGTTCTTGTATCAACCTCAATAATTCCATTTTTCGCTCCAGCTTCGATTGCCATATTGCACAGTACAAATCTCTCATCCATTTCGAAATCACTCACTACTGGTCCTGCAAACTCCATTGCTCTATAGAGAGCACCATCAACTCCAATTTCTTTGATGATTTGCAGAATAACATCCTTAGCAGTCACTAGCTCCGGAAGTTTTCCCGATATGTAGAACTTCATTGAATCCGGAACTCGAAACCAAGACTCACCTGTTGCAAAAACTGCAGCCATCTCCGTGGTGCCTATACCAGTGGCAAATGCCCCTAGAGCTCCGTGAGTACATGTATGACTATCCGTGCCAACCAGGATACTTCCAGGGTGTACTAATCCCTCCTCTGGTAATATCACATGACAGATTCCATGTCTTCCTACTGGAAAATAATTTTGTATGTTTTGTTCAATCACAAAATCCTGCATCTCTTTGTATAGCCTAGCTGATTCGACATCTTTGGCAGGGATGAAATGATCTGGCGTAACAACTATTTTTTCAGGGTTCCAAACCTTGGATGCAAGTAGTCTGAACTCTTTTGCAGCTGGTCCACATAGAACGTCATGTGTCAGTGCCAAGTCAATTCCTACATTTACAAACTCCTCTGGTGACACATGAGTCTTATCTGCACCCCGAGCTAGTATCTTTTCAGTTATTGTCATATCCATAAGAATCACATTCTATTCAGAGTTTCGACAGTCCGATCATTTTGTCAGAATGAGTTTATTAACCGCCTCTATTATAGCTTCAACTCCTGCAGTGACAATGTCCTCGCTGACTCCTCTAGCAGTTGCTCGGTTTCCGAATTCGTCCTCGACTGTGACTTGTGCATCTGCAACAGCCTCGGATCCACCCGTAATCGCATCCATTCGGAAATCAGTCAGTATGAATTTCCCACTCTTAGGAGTGATGCTTTGAATAGCTTTGATTGCAGCGTCTACCGCTCCAACTCCATTTTCAGCAACAAGAACCTTTTCACCGTCAACCAACAACTTGACAGTAGCAGTGGGGGTGACTTTTGTTCCAGACACAACAAGTAGTTCTTCAAGCTGAAGCACTCTCTGGTCTTCAGGAGTACTTTCCAATACAGCTTTTCCTATAACCTCTACATCTGGATCAGTGATTCTAATTCCCTTGTCCCCTAGTGCCTTAATTCTGCTTACAATCTCCCTAAGTTGTGGTTGAGTGACAATGATTCCTGCGTTCTGTAGTGTTTCGTTCACTCCATGTCCACCACTATGTTTGCCTGATACGATTCTTCTCCTTGCTCCAACAGCTTCAGGGGAAATTGGTTCGTATGTGTATGGAGAGGTGATTACAGCATGAGTATGAATGCCGCTCTCATGAGCAAACGCATTCCGTCCAATCAATGGTTTATTGGCAGGAATTGGGAATCTCATTAGACGTGATATTAATTGAGCAGTATCAAAGATCTTGTTCAGCTGGATGTTCGTTTCAATTCCATACATGTATTTCAAAGCAACAACGACTTCTTCTAGAGCAGCGTTGCCTGCTCGTTCTCCAACACCATTCATACAAACCTGAATTTGTTCAGCTCCAGCTTCAGCAGCTGCTAAGCTGTTTGCAACAGCAAGTCCCAAATCATTGTGACAGTGAACACTAATCTCCGCATTTGAAACGGATTTTACTTCCTCAACAAGCCAGACCATCGCTGATGGAATTGCTACTCCTACAGTATCTGGTATGTTGATAGTTGATACGCCAGCTTCGGTTACTGCCACGCAGATGTCTTTCAGAAACTCTATTTTTGTTCTTGAGGCGTCTTCCGCAGAAAACTCGACTTTAACACCATGGTCAGTACAATACTCAACTGCCTCAATAGCCTTAGCAATTACTTGGTCAGGAGTCATTCGAAGCTTATGCTGCATGTGAATCTCGCTTGTCCCTATGAATGTGTGAACACGGTCCACATCACAATCAAGACAGCTATCTATGTCCTCTTGCTTAGTTCTTGCCAGTCCACATACTTCAGCATTCAACCCGGAGTTTGCTATGGTCTTGACTGCTTCGAATTCCCCTTCACTTGTTATTGGAAATCCAGCCTCTAGAACATCGACACCAAGTGCATCTAATGATCTAGAAATCTCAACTTTTTGTTGAGGTGTCAGAGACACTCCGGGGCTTTGTTCTCCATCTCGCAGAGTAGTATCAAAAATAGTCACATTTTCAGGTATCTTAGTTTTCACAATTGAGAACGCAATTCCTCCAAGCCATATTATAACCTCAGATTTATTTCCTCCTTTGCATTATTCGTTCCTCTTAAACGTTGTCCCACAATCTCCGAAAATTATTCAAAATGTATTGTAAACTACCTCTTGCAGTATGAGCTATACCTGCGAAGTGGTGCGGGTTGGGCTCATCAAGATGAACAAAGAAGCAATTGCTTATTTGAGAATTCTACGTATGTTTCAGTGACGCATAACTGCGTCTAACCTACGAACATGGCTAGGGATGAATATGGAGATTAAGAAAAGAAGTGGTTCGACTGAGATCTTCATGCCAGAGAAGATTGTCGTCAGCGCTGTGAAGTGTGGTTGTTCCTATGACACCGCACGTGAGATTGCCAGCTCTCTATCTTCTAGGTCGGAGAGTGTTTTAGAGAGCTCAGAGGTTCGTGAATACGTGCTTTCAGAGCTTCGTTCCAGAGGTGAAGCCTCATCTGCTGATGCATGGGAAGCCTACGATACCAAACACAAGAGCACCTGATTGCAGTCACTGATCAACATTGACATCGGCCAAAAACCAAATGTAGAGAGTATGCCGTTTCTCTCAATCACTGCTTGAACTGAATGACTCAAGATACTGAGTATCAACAGTTTCTACCTGGTTCAGTATCCAAACGAATCTCTCCGTTATGCTTATAGCGTAGAACCGTAAAATAAACTCGGAGAGGGAGATTGAGTCCACAGAGCGAACCAGAACCAATGTATACACTAACAAGTGTACCTCTATTCAGTGGAACACTCTATCATGGTATTATTTTGGGTGGTTCTGGTTGGGGAATTATTCTTCGGATTCTCTCTTATTTCACCTCGATCAATTTTGACATCCTTCAGTGGTGTCTCACTACATTTCTGGTAGTCGCCCTGATACAGTTCTTCTTTTATGGATGGAAGCGACGACGTTTCCGCAATCCTGTGAAGAATCCAGAATTGTTTAGTTTGTTTGAAAAGGTGAAGAATGATCTTGGGAAGGGTCAAGGCATCGATCTCTGGTATCGTGAAATAGATAGAAGCATCTTCTTGTCCACAGTTAATCCACTATTCAAAGCCATCCTTTTTTCTGAGAGTGCAATTGCTGACATTCTTGATAATGGTGAGAAAGGAAAAGTTCTCCTTGCAAGAGAAGTACTCATGATTGAACGAGTAAGCGCTTATAGTCGAATGATCTTAGGGCTACTTGGGGTCACTCTCGTCGCATTCTTCGAGAGCATATCCTTTGGTGGAACGCTTGGGTACATCGTCTTCTCAATAGGTCCTATAATAATGGTTCTAACTATTATCGGTCTTTTGTTAATCTTGGTTTCAATTCCCTACAGAATTTCACGAAGAGAACAAGACATCAACAAATTAGTCGAAGATCTCTATGGATTTGATCCTGATGCAGCACGGCTAGAAGTACTCGTTGGAGTCACGATTCCTGATGAGGTGCTTGAAGAAGTCAAAAGAGATGAAGCGGAAGGGAAACCGAGTGTGATGCGAAAAATGGTGAGAAAAGGTGGAGTAGCCGCAATCATCTCATTTGTCATTGTATTTGTTATCATGTTCATTTTCTTGTCAGATTCTGTCTTCTTTCTCACATTCGCATTATCAATTTCGGCAATCACTGCCTTTGGAGCTTTCGGGATTGTCCTTATGATTGGACCTGTTTGGTCTATCATCAAACCTGGGAGTACGAGGAACACAGACTATGACATTCAAATCCCCTTTGCAGCTGACGTGCAGGGATTTCTCAGTAAGTTCCCAGATCTTGACAGAATTATCATTAGAGGAGTCAAACCTCTTTCTGATGATATGTATGGTCTTGTAGTTCTCCGACTTGACAAAAACTACGAAGAGAAAACACTCTATGGACTATTACCCAACATCCTGAAGGACATTCATGATATCCAACTTGTCGGTCCACTTATTCTCTCAGAGATAAAACGTGACGAAATCGAGAAACGCTACAATCGGATTAATCATGGTGTCGTAGGAATCTCAATACTCTTCCTGTTCATCAGCATGTTCCTATCAATCACTCTGATAGGACTTACAGGATTCTTTTTCATATTCCTCCAGATTCTTTTCATCTACCTGATTATGGCCTTTATCCCGTCATTCTATATGTATTACTGGAAGAGAAAGTCTGAGATTAGATCTGATACTGAGATTGCGATCAGCTGTCCTAGATTCAGAGAAACCCTTCAGATCCTCATCGACAAACATCACACACTTCCTTATGGTAAGACATCTTATAGAACAAGACTCGAACGTGTCAACAAGTATTTGGACTATCCTCACGATGACAAGGACAACGATTTGAGATATGGAATAGATTGAGAATGCTTCAATGATTAGGAATAGGTGCGACAACGTGTATGAGAACTCAATCGATTATGACAAGGTTTCAAGGGTCTATGATAATGTGCGAGTGGGCGACCCTGAGATGGTTCAACAGATTCTGCAGGAAATAGACCTTGACCAAGAATCAATTGTTCTCGATGTCGGATGTGGGACCGCGAACAACACAATACTCTTTGCAGAAGTGACCTCTGCGAAAGTAGCAGGACTCGACATCTCATTTGGGATGCTCGAAAAGGCTCACCAAAAGACGGAAAAAACACCTCTAGTTCAATCACCGGCTGATTCTCTACCCTTTGCAAAAGAGAGCTACAACTTTGTATTCATGACCGAAGTATTGCATCACCTTCCTGACATAGACTCTGCTATTGAAGAGATCTTCAGAGTTCTCGAACCTGGAGGTCTGCTATGCATTGTCACCCAGTCTCACAATCAGATTGATGGTCGGATGACGTCCAGGTTCTTTCCAGCTTCAGCTGAAGTGGATAAATTGCGTTACCCTGATATCGATGTGATTGAGGAGGTATTGCTTAAAGTTGGCTTCAGTAAAGTGATTCTTAGGGAGTATCAATTCAGACCCACGCTACTTGGGGATGAGTATCTCAACACCATTGAAAATCGTGGATATTCCATGCTTCATAAGATTAACAATGAGGACTATGAACAGGGGTTGCAGAAATTGAAAGCTGCTTATGCGAGTAGCGAGAAACTGACCTACTCAGCGGGTTATACTTTTGTCTGGGGCGTCAAGTAGTTCATTCGACAACGATCTTTACTGTGCACTCGCGCTCGACCTCAAACCGGAAGAGGATTCGCACAGTCAGTCTAGTAGACCCAGATCTAAGTGCTTTGAAGAACCACTTTCCTCTCTCAGCGTCTCCGCCCGTCCACTCAGGTTTCTTCATCTTTTCAATGTGAATGTACTCGGTTTCAGATCTTTCGTGCGAGAGGACCTCGTCATTTTCAATCTCAAACTCTGCATCCTCTCCCACTGAGCCGTGGCGATGAAATGCATAGTAAACCACTTCACCAAAAGACAGCCTCTCAATACTGTCTTCTCCTTCACACATAATTTGCCTGATTTCTTCATCAGGGTGTTTCATTCTTACTCACCAAGCCTTTGTACAACTTTCTTCTTCCCTTTTATGCCTCGATAGACAACAAATGCCACAATTAGTCCAACAATTCCACTTGTAGCCATAATCAGAATGGTTGTTAATTGAATATCGCCACCGATGATTGTTGGCATTCCTGGATACCAATGCACGAAAATCACATCTATGATGTCTGTGCCCAATGTCGTGTATCGATGTCTGAGATAACTGAGTGTACCGTTCTCCTTTTCATACCGCATCTCAATTCGAACGTCAATTAAACTTCCATCTACCACACTGATAATCCCAACACCAAGAGTTCCCCACTCATCTTCGTTGTCAATAAATGTAATTCCAGTTGTTATAGTCACATTATTGGTTTCAGTCAGAAATTCCCAATCACCTATGGGAAGGACAAGGCTCATGAGATCTGCCATGATGAGAGCAGAATCGTTGAATCGATTCAGATTGCAATAAGACCGTGGTAACTGAGTTGATTCGTTTATCAGATTCTCAATTGTTTCAAGAGAACTAATTTCTAGAATCACTTTCTCCCCTTGTGCTATGTCAGCTAGGAATGGAAGTTGTGATTCCATGTACATCATATTGCTTGCATCAGAGTAATGTTCTCTCTGAAGCACATAGATGAACTCCTCTCCAACATCCGCCCCCCATTCAAGAGTATGATTTGACTGAGCAGCAACCGGAACTAACACCGGCGCAAAGAAAAGTGACATAACAAGAACTAGAGCGGGGAGTCTTGATTTCATCTCAAGCAACGTGCTTGTTCTACAATGTAATGAAGGTTCTCATCTGCGAAGTATTCAAAGTATCTCCATAAGGTCTTCTAGATGCTCGATAACAATCGTGTCAGAAGTCACCAAGGCTTCTTCTTCTGGGTCGACCCAAGTAAGAAGTATTGGTATCATTCCAGCTCTACTTGCAGCCTCAATGTCGTACTTCACAATGTTCCCGATGAACGCAAAATTATGGGGATTGATGTCAAACTGCTGAGCGACTCGGTCAAGCATATACGGAGACGGCTTGCGATACCCAGGAACATTCGTATATTCGACAGCATCGAACAGGTGATGGATTGAACTCTTTCTTAGTATTTCACCGGGGTCTCCAAATCTGTTTGATGCGACTCCCAGCTTGAGACCTCGCGCATGTAGTTTCTCAAGTCCTTCTTTGCATCCCTCAATCAATTCCGGAATTGCAGTTGCTTGAAACTCGTCCCATTTTGCCTGGTATTTCCTCACGACTTCTATATCGTCTATCCCTAAAGATGCCAGGAGTTGTTTGTCGTATTCTATCCATTCGTCGTATCCAGGGACCCAATGAGGATCTACCTGTTTGTCAATCATATATTTTGAAAGCCATTCATCTGGTCGCTCTGTTGCAGCAACAATCTCAGCATCTGAAAAGTCATGACTTCTGTCGATATCCGCCTCTACGAGAAAATCCCGGGTAAGACTACAAAGATCTGACACTGGTTTGTAGAGAGTGCCCCCCATATCAAAGATCAATCCCTTGATACCTTCAATCTTCATGAGAGAGTGCCTCCTAGATCAATGCACTTGAATATTAGCGTACATAGTCAATCATCTCAACTCTTTTCAATGTATAACATTCTGAACCATTATGGACCCAGTTGATGACTCCTTGAGAGCAGTAGAAAAGCATCTGGAGAACAATCCTGATGATGCTTCTGCATGGAATGCCAAAGGCGTCTTTCTTGCACAGAAACGTGAATTCGGAGAAGCAATCAGATGTCTAGACCGGGCCCTGAGTCTCCAACCAGACCTCACTTCAGCTCATGCAAACCGTGGTCGAGTCCTTTTGGCACTCGGTCCCGAGAAGGCTAGCGAAGCACTTCAATCATTTGAGAGCGCACTGAATCAAACTCCCGATGACATTGATATTCTCCGTGACAGAGCTACTGCACTGCATGCTCTGGGACGAACGGAAGATGAGCTGTCCTGTTATCGAAGAATGAGTGAACTTGCAGCCCACGAATGGGGTGTATGGATTCGAATTGGGGATATAGAACTTGAACTCGGTAAATTTGATCTTGCCATTACGAGTTATGACAAAGCAATTGAGATCAAAGATGATCTTGTTCCTGCATTCGTTCGTCGAGCGATTGCTCTAGCGATGGTAGAACGTTGGAATGACGCAATAAAATCTGCTGAAACCGCTACAAAGCTAGACCCTGAAAATTCTGAAGCATGGCTTATCCGTGGTGATGTACACCTCAAAGCTGGAAAACACAAATCTGCTATGAAGGCACTGAAGAAAGCCTCTGAACTCGATCCTGAAGATGCTACCGTTGAGAACACCATGGGCATGGTATCATACAAGGACGGGAAATTGAAGGAAGCTGTCAAACACCTCAGAAGAGCCCTCATCAGAAAGAAGAACTACCCTGCAGCAATGAGAAATCTTGGTTTCGTTTTGATGGAGCTAGAAGATTGGGAAGAGGCTGCAAAGGCATTCTCAGGTTACACACTACTTGTGAAGAATGACCCCGATATGTTCGATGCGAAAGCAACAGCATATGCTCGACTCGATGATTTCTGTACTGCTGAGGAAGCTTGGGAACGAGCCAGGAAGCTATACAAGAAAGCTGGAAATGCTGCTGAGGTTGAACGGGTCATAGCTCTCGGTCGGGCAGCTCGGATAAACTGTTCGAAACAGAAGAAGGCCGATAAAGAACATCGCGAAAAAGAGAAATCACAACGACGGTTCTCAGATAGGCATGAGCTCAGAAGGAAGAAAAAACGTCGTAAAAAGTAATCTAATAGTTTGCGAACCAAAAAG
>SOKL01000106.1 GCA_004376265.1 Candidatus Thorarchaeota archaeon | reverse complement strand
TCATCTCTAATAGTAGCTTTCAGGGAGTGGATTGACAATATCGCATCGGATAATTTGACTCTTCCCTCCAATCCCGGTGAAGCACTGAAACGTGGCCTAACAACTGCTCAATCGCTCACTCACTCAAACAATCTGCCCACCGCAGTCTTACTTTTCTCAAGCGGAATTTATTCTGCTGGTCAAAACCCGGTCAAGATTACAAGAACTCAAGGTAACTATGAGGATGTCGCAGTCTTTGTAATGTCAATGGGTGCAGACTCAGGTACAGAAATAATGGCGGCAATTGCAAAAGAAGGAAATGGAGCATTTATCCATATAGATAGTATTGAGAAGTCGGATGCAATTGTTGGAATAATTGATAGATGGCTACTCAGTAAGAGGTGATATCGATTAGCGACGACATCACGATCCGACTTCAAGCCCTTTACTATAGTGGGGAAGTATCAGGATATATCCTTTCAAAACTTCCAGAAGGCTCACTGAAAACAGGGTGGATAGAACAAGGTCTTCTCTCGAAAGGAATGACGGGTCAACTCCGAGACAAACACAATCAAGAATCATTGGCGATTCCTGCTGACAGGTTTGCACGGCTTACTAGAGATATGAGAGGTTCTGGTTTGACAAGCATTTCAATCATCGGTCCTAAGGGTCATACTGAACACAAATTTGTCGTTATGGTCTATGGAAAAAGGAACTCTCAATCTCTAATTGCGTTTCAGGTCCAAAAACAATCTCCGCTTGAGATTATTAGATTTCTTCTGCAACACGGTCTTGGTAAGAACGTATCAAAGTCCATTGATGAGCCCAATCTCGATTATGTAGAGCAACTTAGAATTGACTCAAAGGAGAAACTTGTCAATGATATGTTAGTGCTTTCCTTGCCCAAGGGGAAAGTGAAGATGTCTGAATGGATTAAGGTGGCTCTACAAGAGGAGTTTTCGGACGATATAGTAATCCGTCATGGAACCTCCAAGAATCTCTCAAAATTTTCTGTCCTACTCGCACGATGGGTGAATGGATTAATGCTATTCAAAGGAATGCGATCTGCTATTGCCGCCTGTATTTTTATGAAGAACGGTCAAGTGGATGTCTGCCTCTGGGATTCACCACAGAGAATAGCGGTTTTTGCTACGATCAACGATGTTGACATTGAAGAACTCTCACGAAAATATCTTGTTCCAATGTGGACTGTGCTTGGCGATAGTATTCAGCCATCAACCCAGAAGAGAGAGGTTGTTTTGGAATCTAGTTTGAGTGTTGATCGAAAGAAGATCCTAGTCGATAGTAAAGTGATACGCACTGATGATGTGAAACGGAATATTGAATCACTAACAAGTCGATTAGATCAACTACCCATTTCTGATTTAGAAACACGTTTAGACATTCTTGAAACACAGGTTCAAACCAAATCTGGTTCTTCTGGTCATGATAAAGGGAGCTTTGATGCATTACAGAATCGGCTGTCTGATAATATTGATAGGCTTGAAATGTTATCAAAGCGGTTAGCTGAACTTGAGAAGCGAATAAAGAAGATAAGTTCATCAAGGTGAGTTCAGGATGAAAGATGAGTTTGAAGATTTATCAAAAATAATCCAAGCACTGGAAAAGCAAGTCCTTTCCCTCGAATCAATTCATCATCATGCATCTTCTTTAGAGAATCAAATTGCTCAGGATTCCAGAAGATTCAATCTTCAAAATCTTCTACTCCGAATCAATGCTGTTCAAAATCTAGTGGATCGTATCGAGATTGAAGTGGATAATTTAGAGATGCGTGTTTCATCTATCGAACACATGGGATTCCGGTTCAAGACTGGCGGTTTGTAGATCTTGGTACAAGAGCATCAATCAGGTCTAGAAAATATCCTGTAAATGTGTGAGATGAGAATGTTTCAACTGGAATCACGTTTGAATTAAGCCCCTTTAGTAACCTGAGACTCGATGTCTGGTTTTCAGTCTTTCCGAGAGTAAGAATGTCGAGCCGATACCTGTCCTGTTTTGAAATTGCTCGAAGAAACGAGATGTGCTCTTCATCATATGTGCCAACACCATTACTTAGTACGAGTGCCACAGTCGGACGGTCTTGACCAAAGTCTTCAAGGTATTCAGCTATTGAACGATAGGCTCCTGCCATGCTCTCATAACCTTCGACTTCCTCAACAGTATCAATGATTGAATAAATCAACGAGATGAGAACTTCTTCAGATTGGAGATCTTCATAGAATTCCGCATAGGATTGAACTTCCTTCCCCCTCTGAATTGAGTATTTCTCTGGAATTTCATTGAAAGTCACAAGTGCTAGTCTGCCTTCTGTTCGATTATGTGTGAGCATATTAACAATCATCAGAGTAGCGAGGGCTGCAATCTGTGACCTGGATGCAGTCTTATGAATCCCATCAAGAAAATCCTCAAGTTCAGGCACGATTTTGACTAGGGGTTTTAACTGCGTTTTAGCTGCTTGAATCGTCTTTAGAGATACATCTTTTGTTCTCATTTTCATTCCTTTCGATATACAGAGAATCACATTGAAGTCACCAAAAGATTGTTGGGGTTTGAAAACAGTTCCAGAATCTGTTAATCTTCCAACTTGTCCGGGTAGCAGCTGTGGTTTTGAGTGTTTGATTCTCATGGATACTGTGTTCTTATCTCTCCCGACATTTAATCTGGTATCAACCCCCAACAACACGCCCTTAATTGAATCACGAATTTGTTTTTCATGTAGATGAATGAATGATGCCAGCTCAGCGTTGCTTGTTGGTAGAGGTGAGGTGTATGAGAGCACTACCTCTTCAATCTCTGTAATCTCACCTTCATATCGTACTAGATTGACGACGGTTGAATTCCGAAAACCAAAGAGTGTCGCATCGGATTCAGAAATTAATATCGAACGTTCACCACAATGAGGATGTTGTCTAGCAATACCCACACACCATTGCCCGGAGTTGATGTCCAATGCAAGAAGATAGTCTCCATTTGTGAATTCAAGAGCGTTCATATCATTTTCACACATGAAGAATATACCTGATTCAGACTTAGCAATCTCTATGCCAAAATGGAGAGCTGATATAATCTCTGACGTTTTATCTACTTGTAGGCAAGTAAGAAGGGCTTGATCAAAACGAGTCAAGTCCGCAGGGGCTCCGAAAATCGGTCCTTCTATTTTTGCGTTTGCACGAACTAGTGTGGCAAGAAGAATGCCGTTTCGAGAGAGTAGGCTTTCTGAGAATGCATTCTTCCATCCTGAAAACATAACCGATCCATTCTTCTCAAAAAGCAAAGCGAGACTAATGGCTTTGGGTGAAGTAGGTCTTTTCAGAGTTAGAACACAACTATCGAGATAGATTTTTCCCCCATCGTTTTCAATCATGTGATCCAGAGATACGATCTCAAGCATCTTTCGAGCGTCAAGGAGTTGGAGTATTCTTGCTAGTTCATTTATCGCTGTCTTTCCTACACTCTCTTCAGCGACAACAGATGTTTTATTTTCATCATATTGAAGGAATGCAGGTCGAGGAGGAAGGATTGAAAGTATATTCCCGCCTAGGATTCTCTGAATCTCATCTGGGTCTGCAGCCAAATTTCTGCTAAGAAGATAACTGAATATTTCAGATACACTATCACCAAACTGTGTTTCAGGATATGCAGATGAGAACATGATCCGCTTAGACCAATCTGCATCGCTCTGGTTCTTACGCATATGGCGTACGAGAGTGGATAGGGACGATATTGTTGCCCCCGATGTCAATACTTTACTTCCAGGGACATCAAGAAGTCGAGTAATGTTCTGGCCCCACTCTTTGTGATTCTTGGCTCCCAGAACCAGACTTGGAGTCTTTAGACCTGCTTGCTTCAAAAGGACTAACCATTCCAATAATGGATCTAACTCATCACTGGGGCCAAGTTCGATGAAAACTGGTTTATTCATCTTGATATAGTTCAACAAATCTGTTCGGTTTGATCCTTTCAGTGCTAGTGAAAGGTCAGCAGTTCTTAGCACACAACCCCATCCATGTTCAGTTCGACGCCCTTGTCTCATATCTTGCAGATGATACAGTCTTGGACTGTGAGGTGGCATTGTAGCCCATCTATAGATTGATTTTGCATTCGCTTCCTGCTGGAGTTTTGGAAGAGCAGTTTCTCCCAAATTGATCAGTGGTTTAACAACAAGATAATCTGCTATCCAACTTGATTCTGATGATCCAGTAGACCCATGATAGAACTCACTCAATAGTCGAGGTTTTCTAAGGTAGTCATATGCTCTTCTTGGAAGATATCTAAAAGCTCCTGGATATTGTGATGCAAAATCGTTGAGCTGGTTCTCGACCATGGTATAGTATGAGAATGCACGATCAGGGTCGAAAGTTCTGATGTCTTGACCCGCCCTCACAATGCCGAGTTGTAATGATGTGTCAACTACAACGAAGCGGTGGATTTCATTTGCTTCGATATCCTCAACAACAATCATCCTTCAAAGCTCCAGAGCGTGTTATCAGAATGTTAACAGTATCCGATATATGCGTAGTGCCGATTTCCATTAATGATTGAAGCTATAGTTTATCACGAAAATACATTGACCATCATTCATGATCGTTGTCCGGGCGGTTGAGGATCAACCAAATCGTGGCATCAAAAAAGGTGATGAGTTTCGACTGTATATCGTCGATGCTCATCATCATATGGGCAGTGAGAAGGGCCACCGGAACACACCTGCTGGTGCCTATGATTTCTATGCATCTTTGTGGTTAGAAATCCTGAAGCAGTCAAAGGTTCTAAAGGAAGATGATTCACTCCTTTTTGAACCAGTTAGCGTGCAAGCTCCCGACTTGGCAACTCGAGTCTTTAACAGCCGCGATAGTTGGAAACGTTTGAACCATGGTTGGCTAGTTGATAGAACTGTTGTTTTCCCATACACGGATGACTATTCATCTCCAGAGGAACCCGGAGCCCCTTCATTCAAAGTTTCAAATGACAAAATAGCTTCATGGACCAGTAGAGCTCCTCATTCCACACGGCTAATTGGGTTTTCAAGAGTTAATCCCCTAGATGGAGGTCTGACTGCTGTAGAGGAACTAGAGCGCAGTGTAAAAGAACTGGGGCTTCGAGGACTCAAACTGCACCCACTTGCACAACTCTTCATTGATTCAATTGAAGAGGATGCATCTCGGAATGTAGTGAAACGGGCTGGAGAACTTGGTCTCCCAATAATCTTCGACACACGAAATATGAAGACGGTTGTTAGAATCAAAAGGCTCGTAGATTCAATGCGTAATGATCCACAATGTGGTGACGCTCTAAAAGGACTAAGAGTCATCATTGCCCATTGTGGTATGTCCCCAGGTGATTCTCGCCTCTTTGAAGCTCTGAAGGACCCTCTAATATTCGGAGAAACCTCGACGCTTCATGATAGAGATGTCCCAGTTCTCTTTGAAACCGCAAATGAGAGGTTACGAAATTGGTCTGAAAAACTGCTCTTTGGGACCGACTTTAGTTTTCTGTCTGTGCAAGCGCTAGACATAATCATGTATATGCTCTCCAGAGACTTTCCAGGAACTCTAGGTGATGCACAGAGAATTCTCGCAGGCAACACACTTTCACTTCTGAAAACTCCTTTCAGGACTTCAATAGGTTCAAGTGGAACACCAAGTGAGTTCATCTGTCGCGATGAATCAAGAAAGTCACAAGGTAAACTTGAAGATACATTAATCGAACTTTTGAACAAAGGAAATTGGGACTTGGGTTCTCTTGACTTCATGATTCCTCCCGAGGGGACTTGGCCTGAACCCCGTCCAATATCAAGCGATGGAACCAATGGAGTCCAACAAGATTCCTATGTCTTAACATTGACATCCAAAAATAAGACAAAGGAGTGCCATGTTTGGATAAGAAGACATCCAGGAGATCTCCTAAGCTGCGTAGTCTTATCAACTCAAGGGATGATTCAACTTGATACTTTGGAAAACGCATCACAGAAACTTGGACGGGTGCTACTGAGATCCATTGCAGACAATTCAATAACACTCAAAACATCTAAAGAGATGCAATCGCACGTGCTTCGACTTTTATCATAGCGCAGACTCACAATTCTTTATAACCTCAGAATTGGAATTAGATTCTATAGCACTATGGAGGTAACAGCAATCACCAAGAAACTGTCCTTGGAGATAATCGACGGTGGAGACCTTAGAGGTTTTGTCAATGTACATCCTAAGACTGCAAAAAAACTTGATGTAGATATAGGATCAATTGTCATTTTCGAAGACCCTCAGAGTAGTTTCTGGGGTGCCGCTGAAGTCAGAAAAAATAATGATGTGTCAGATGACCACATTGTCATCGACACATTAGTTCTCGAAGCATCACTACTTATGGAAGGTGACCAAGTTGAGGTGACCCTTTATGATGAGGATATGCTAGCTTTAGAATACGTGGAGTTCGGTATCAAACCTTTGACTGAGGACGCTAACACGGAGGATCTGGTTTCTAGAGCTGCAGAACGCGTGAAATCACTTGAGAACATAATTGGAGGTCGACTCGTCTATCCAGGAATGGCTTTCAATTGGCCAGAATTGGCGGTTAAGGTCGAGATAATAAACACAAAGCCCGATCTAGCTGGAAAGAGATTCGCTAAACTGGCTTTTGAGGCACTTAGAGAACGTACTGGTTATCAATTCAAAACAGTGGGTATTGCTTCACCCTTCAATGCAGTATTGTGTGTGGATACAAGCGGGTCAATGAAAACTACAGATGTCCCGGTGCAGGATATCGCTCATGCTCGTGAAGGATTGAAGGATCTTGCAGGCGATAGTCCTGAAGTTCATGCATTCCTAAACCGTTTTGAGGAAGGTCGCAATGTCAGCCGAGCTGAGGCTGCTGCAATGGCGGTGCTTCTTTATCTCGCAGAAAAAGTTGGCAGAGGTTATGGTGAGAAAGTAGGTGTCATCACATTCGAAAAAGAAGTCAGTGAGATGACATTCCTAAACTCAGATACTGGAGAGGTCCAACCTTTTGTTGAATGCACAGGTCGTGAAAAGGCATTAGGCCTTCAAATAATCAGTACTCATGTTGTGGACAAGGTAGAGGAAGGTGGCACACTCACAGATATGGGCTCGGCCCTAGCAAAAGCGCATGAGATAATGGAAGAATTTGGTGATCCGAACAAGCCCACTATGTTAATCATGCTAACAGACGGAATGACCACTTCTGGACCTCCACCACTCAAGGTCTTGAAAGAACGTTTCACAGATCGCAACAAGCTAGTTATCTATTCAATTGGTCTCGGTGAGAGAAGCGAGATAGACGAAGAGTTGATGCTCGCAATTGCTCAATATGGAAATGGTAGTTATCGCCATGTGGACAACATGCGAGATCTTCTGGAATGGTATGGAAAATTAGCAGGTGAGTTTGCAGTTGTAATCCGTGGTGCGGAATAAGCTATTCTCGAGGTTCCAGCGCTTGAGTGAGACCTTTCAATGTTTCAAGATCCATTTCTACAATTTGTTCCTCAGGAATACCCTCGAGCATCACTTCTGGAATGGTAATGAGAAGTTCCGCTTTTTCGTCCCCATATTTTTCAACGAATCCCTGCATCCTTGGATCTGCAGGTTTTGTTTCAGGTTCGGGTTCCACCTCTGGCTCTTCAGCTTCAGGTGATGTTGCTAAAAGAGCTTCGAGCTCTTCAACACTCAAAGAACCAAGAGTTTCCTCTCCAATATCTCTCCGGACCTCTGCAGGGAGTTTCTTGATTAGTTTATCTTTAGCAGTCGCTTTCTTCTTCTTTACTACCTTCTTGACTTTTCGTACCTTTACAACCTTTTTCTTCTTCTTCTTCTTTTTCTTTGGTAGTACAGTTGTTGGAATGCTTTCTTTGAGTTGGTCTACAAGTTCTCTAGCTGAAGTTGGTGTAAGTCTTCTGATATCCTCTGGTGGGAGAGTAGTCAGTATCTCTTCTGGTAGTTCACGAAGGATTTCTTCAACTTCATCAGAAACTCCTGCGGTCTTTGGTGCTTCAGCAGTTGTCTCTTCAGAAAGTAGAATTGGTGTGCCTTCCAGTTCTTTGACAAGAATGGTCATATCAATATCAATATCGAAACCCTTACTGCGCCAGTTCATGAAATTACTAATCGCAGGACCTTTCATTTTGATGAGAGAGAGAAAATTGTTGATGTCTTCATCCGCCATCTCCGGAAAATCCTCTACAAATTTGTCGATATCCTCGCTCGAGAGGCGTGCCCATATTGGCCCATTCAACAACTTCGAGAGTCCGACTGCGCAATGAGATCTGACCCAAGTGCTTTCATCTTTAAGTCCCCCGAGCAGAATTGGAACGGTTCTGGGTTGGCGATAGAATGCAAGTGCCTGAGCTGCCGCGATTCGCACATCCTGAACATCGTCTGTTAGTGCTTTTGCGATATCTGTTACTATCTCTGGGCTTGTCAGATCTATAGACGCGATAAGAGCTCGTTCTCTGACGACATCTGATGCATCGGAAAACGCTTTGATCAATGCCTTCTTCTCTTTGGCACTTTTTCGTGCTAGTCTTCCAACTTCATCTGTTTCGAAATCCAGCAAAAGGCTCCTGGTTTTAGACACAGATAATCCTCCATGATGTGTGCAGTCTGGTTCAAACGGCTATTGTATCCTACAGCTTACTCTCTTAATAGCGTTAGGTGGGCGAATACTGTAACCTACTTAATAAAGTTGGGACCACATATACACTAATCTCTGATGAACTCACCACCGGGTGAGATTTAGGTACGATTTTAAGTCGAGTTTGATGTGCGCACATTATGAACGAAGACCAACAGATGAAATGGTTGAAACTGATTCTATTCATGGGTTTCAATTTCTTGATCATTCTGATGGCCCCAGTTGTGAGTGTCCTATTTACCGGAGAATTGTTTCAACTTGTAGGGACATTGGTCTTCTTCCTCACTTTCATTCTCATGTACGTTGTGACCTGGGCTTTCGTGATCTGGGATGGAGGGAAAAATATCTCAGAGCTGGGTATCAATTTTGATAACGACACAGTTCCTCACATCATCATTGGTGCTATTGCGGGTGTTGCCGCATCAGTACTGGTTTTGGTCTTCGCTCTTGTCGGTGGAGGTCAGCTTAGACCCGTTGAACAGATCACTGCCAATCTCATCATGAATCAGATAATCATCACAGTCCCGACTGCAGTGTTCGAAGAACTCGTTCATCGTGGCTACATCCTAACCCGGATGGAGGACCTGACTGGTCGTAGGACTGCAATCATCTTCAGCTCGATATTCTTCTCACTACTACACTTTAGTTGGTGGGCGATTCCTGGGTTCCCAATTCACCTCATCATTCTGTTCTCAGTCAATCTGTTTCTAGGTGGAGTATTGCTCTCCCTCAGTTATTACTGGTCAGGAAAGAGATTGTGGGTGCCCATCGCATTTCACTTCATGTGGAACATGGTTGCATACCTTACGTTCCCTCAATTTCCAAGGGAGCCTGTCATCTTACCAGAGATATTTCAAATTGAATGGGGTGTGACAACTATCATTGGATTCCTATTTGGAATATCTCTATTGTGGGGAATCTTACATTCAAAAAAGAAAGAGTGAGAAGGGTTCGGGGAATTCCGCTCCCTTCTTGAAGTTCTCATTATTGATCTGAAACTGGGATGTCATCTGGTCTTCTAACGAGCATAGTCATACCCGTGATCCCTTCAATGACAACCTTCTCGCCTGCCTTGATTGGAGGTCCAGTTGTCTTTGCCCACCAGATTTCAGCACCTGTCTTCACCTTGCCCTTAGGGTTGATGTCCGTTGTGGCATGAATATCTGAATACCTGAATTGGGTATACGTGGGCCACTTGTCATAGTCACGAAGGAATGCGAAGTACAATATCATTAGGCTAAAGATTGTGCCTGTCATGATGTATACTGTTAGTTGTCTTGTTTCATCGATTAGGACTGAAAGGAAAATTGCTACGCCATATAATGGGAAAAGCTTCAACGAAACTTTGGCATCCATTATACCAAAACCACCCTCGACGAAGCTACTACCACCTGTGAACATTGTGAACAATAGGTACATCACAGCGAAGACTACTATGAGCATCCAGTCGGCAAATGCAAATCCTGTAAGCCATACCTGAAATACGAATAGTATGAGTACCAAGGGCACAGTCACCTGCGCCATTGCTTTACCTGTCGCAGGCTCAAGAGTGACCACTAACAGGGTGAGCAGTACACCTAGAAGTATCAAACCAACGAAAGGGTCGATGAGAATGAATGGCATGATCATGCCCAGAGCTGAGAACATGATCATAACAACAAGGATCTTAATCCATGCATCCATCTTATTCAATTCCTGGTTTTAGCCGTCTATTACTTCGGCGTTCCTTTGTCATGAGGTACCTTAATTCCTCCAGTTCCAGATGTTATTGCTGCTGCGACACCTGTAGTCACACCAACCTCTGGAATGTTAGTTGGCACCATGATGATCAGGTTCGCGTTCTTTGAGATCTCTTGCATGATGTTCCATGTACGCAGAACAAATCCGACATGAGATTCCTCGTATCGCTTCGCAGCTTTCAACATGTTTTCTGCGGCTTCAAGTTCCGCCTTAGCTAATATGATTCTAGCCCTACCTTCCCTATCAGCTTGAGCCTCTCTGCTCATTGCATCCTGAAGAGCTGCGGGAATGACAACGTCACGAATTTCAACGCTGGTTACTTTCACACCCCAGTGCTCAGTCTTCTCATCGATGAGTTCTTGAAGATGCTCTGCAATCTTGTCCCTCTCTGATAGTAGTTCATCAAGTGTGACTTTACCAGTGGTTTCTCTCAGTGATGTCTGTGCTCCTAGTTCCACCGCAACTGCATATCTCTCAACGCTAAGTATTGCTTTCTCGACATCAATGACCCTAAAGTACATGACCGCATCAACGATAACAGGAACGTTATCTTTAGTGAGTGATCTCTCAGTTTTGAAGCCATACGTTAGGAGTCTCAAAGAAACCTTCATAGCAACTTTATCGAGGATTGGCATAACCCAAACCACACCCGGTCCTCGAATGTGTTTGAACTTACCAAGCCTGAGTATAGCAATACGTTCCCACTCCTTGAGGACCTTAATCCCACTCGCGACGAACATAAGTATGAAGAACGCGAGTACGATGACTAACATCATTACCAAATATGAATCTAATACGAACTGCAATTTTTTTTGCTCCTTCCTTCCACACACGACTTGTGCAGACGAAACGTCAAAACGAGTCCGAGGACTCTGTTTCACATATCCTTTACGTGTGAAGTCTTATGAAGCTTCGTCTCTAAGAAATTGTTTTTGTAAAGAAGATGTAGGATCGGAGGAATGGAAGCCTGTTTCCTCCGATTGAAGGTTTTTAGAGATCCTCTTCTTATATAAACAGAATCTTCTCCTCGTACTATTCATCCATTCTCAACTTCATCAAGTGTAAGTTCAAGCTGCTCCCGACTGTCCCACGGTGACACGGGCAATTCAAGACCAGTCTGTACAATCGCTTCACCTGCAGCGATTACAACGCTTGTCAGAATCGCTGTTGCCAGCAGTCGTTCCACCGGATAGACGAATGTTATCGAAAGCCAGATTCCGACAAGTGTCGGGACATCCCATGCTAAGACATAATGGAAGTAGAACACACCTGCTGTAGTCCCAATCATATGATCTGTCATCAAGGCTATGAAGCTGAACAGTAAAATAGCCACTGGCATCAGCTTCAGATTTCTCCCCTTTTCAAATGTAATAGCATCCTTCAACGAGTTCATCAGTTTTGGTATCAATAGGATGGTGATAATAACCAGTGTGATCAAATGTAGCCAGATGAACGTGAAAGCTGGAATTCCAATGGGGCCTATCAAATATCCTACGGTTGCAATTAGGAATACAATGAATAACTCTCTAACACGACCTGTTCTGAGTGCTCCAGCTGCAAATGCACCTGCCGCAGGTGCTAAGACTGGTATTATCGGTCCAAGAATTCCTCCAGGGTTGAAGATACCTGTTCCAATGAATGAGCCCATTAGAACTGCGATTGTTCCATAGAACGGACCCAAAAGAAATCCGACCAGCGCAGCTGATATCATTCCCCATGTAAGGACACCTCCTCCCATTCCTAGAATTGAAAATGGAATGAAAGTAAGAATCAGATGAAATGCTCCAACGATTCCTGTCAGTGCCCAGGGGTAAGCTGACGAACGTCTGAATCCCATATTGTTAATTCTCCCAATCTGTTTATATTGTAGTTTACTTGAGTACACTACATAGTACGAATCGACATTTGTGCGGTGGACTAAACGACTATTTGAAGATGTTGGGTATGACAGAAAAAAAATTAACTGAGCCACTTTGGCCTTATCTCCTCTTTTTACCTTCAGAGCAGGATGCGAGGGACGAATTTGTTCGTTCAGTGCTTGCATCACGTGTAGCACGAGGTGTCCTCTCAAGCTTTGATACCGAAGGTTCGGTGATGCAAAAGGACCTGGTTGAGAACTTGCCTCATTCAAACAAGAGTGTTTTATTATACCTCTCGACTCTGAGAAAGTTTGGGTTGATCACAACAGGGTCCTCAATACACCAAGGGAAACGTGTGGTATATCATGAGTTGACAAAAAATGGATGGGGTCTGGCAAGATTCTATTTTGAAGGGCTTCCTTCTGATGTGGAAGCGCTTACTGCTTTTCTGCTAGAAGACTACCTGACGAAATTAGCTACTTTGTATAGAGATCAAGGAATTCCTGAATCCACGCTCTTTGAGATCTTTACACGTACGAGAGCAAAGACAATCTTTGGTGGGTCAAAAGAGTACACAAGACCTTCTTTCATCTTGTTTGGTGCATCTGCTTTCAACACTCAAATTGAGTGTGAGAAGCTACCTGCACTCGGAGGTCTGGCAAGTTGTAGTTCACCAGTTCGTTATCCAGGAGGGTCCACGGTGGATCTTGCTCTTGCACTGGCAAGAGAAGGTTTTGAAACCTCCCTTGTTTCATCAGTTGGGAACGACATGGATGGTTGGAATATTATTACCCATCTTATTCAAGGAAATGTTGATGTTCGCCACTTTGTTGTGGAGGATGATAAACGCACTAACGAATCAATTATTATAAGTGGGGGGAAGAAAGGGTCGCGCACGCTTGTGGGTGTTAGTCCCTCTACCTCTTTGTCAATTACATCTCCTTCCCAGGTCCCTTGGAGTGAGATTGAGACCTCAAAAGTCGTTTACATCGGAGAAGTCTTCATTGAAGTGGCAGCAGCAATCGCAGCTCATGCTAAGGTCCAAGGAATTCCGACCGTATATAGATGTTCAGTGCCCTATTGGGAGTTTGGACTGGATAGATTGAAACCAGTTCTATCACAAGTTGATAATTTATTGATATCGTACCAAGTGTGGAAGTATCTCAAACAGACAATGGGATCCAAGCTATTGCAGAAACTCAGAGGAATTACTGATGCAGCCATAATTATTAAACAATCAAAAAACAAGTATCGGTTATCTCTGTTGGGTGAACAGGATCTGGTCTTATCATGTGTTTCCACGGACATCTCAGAGCTGTTTGTTGTGGGACTATTGATGAAGGTATCAGAAGGCGTGGACATACGTCAGGCAGTCGAATACTCTGTGGAATTTGAGAGTCGTTGTGTCAACTGCTAGAAGAAGCAGCGATCCAGAAAAAGAGACCTCCAAGTATCCAGACAAAAAGACCAGCTCCCAATATGATGCCAAGCGTTGCACCCATTCCTGAAGACCCAAGATTGACGTGGAGGTTTGTGAATCTCTTGAATCCGCCAACAAACTTTGTTTCATATTTACAGTGGAATTCCTTGTCAGTCACGATACCACATATCTCACAGACGAATCGATGCTGTAGGACTGCGCCGAATAGACTGTCTAGGTTACATCCAATGAATGCAGTCAAGACAGATAGAGGGACAAGAACAAACAACTGTTCAGGTGTTGCTACAGCAGGAACCAACGATGGGACAAGAAGAGTAATGATTAATGCTATAGTACCAATAACCAAACCTGCGAAGAAAGCGGCCCCCTCGCCGAGAAGAGAAACTGCGCCTATAGTCCCTTTAGGTACTTTACGCCTGAGGTTAGTGATGAGTCTAGGTTTGCTTTTACTGAACACACCTACCTCACTTGCCAACGTATCGGCGCTAGTAGTGGCAACTGATCCGATGAAACCAGCAAACATAAGGAATGGCCAACCAGCATCTATGAGCGCGGGAAACAATGATGTCAGATAAATTCCTATCGAGAAGAACATCGGAATGATACCACTTCCAAAGACGTTCTTCCATGACCGTTTTCCTTTTCCTTCCTGTGCAAGATTCTGCGTCGCTTTTGCCTTGTACTTGAACCTAGTACCCACACCTGCACTCATGAAGAAGAAAAGTAGAATAATAAAAGGTGCAATGCCTCCAGTATACCAGACAGTGAATCCGACAACAAACGCACCAATCAAACCTGAGATGTCTACAAAGTGGAGCTTGTATGCTAGAGCTCCGATGAAGCTCATCACCAATAATCCAGCAACAGCTGGATGGGTCAATATTTGCAGCATTCACTTCACATCCAATTGGTGTTTCAGTTTCAAACTCAGGTTTTGTCAATCGAAGTCGTTT
>SOKL01000308.1 GCA_004376265.1 Candidatus Thorarchaeota archaeon | reverse complement strand
AGCAGGAAAGATTCTCTCAAGCTCTCTCGGAACAAGACCAAGAGGTGATGTTAGAATCACTTCAGCAACTTTAGGTTGAACACTCCCTAATGTGGTATTGATAACCTCTGCAAATCTGCGGTGTGATCTAGAGTCGGAATATGGTTTTCGAGCGGAACAAGGTAGCAGTAGAACAATCTGCTTGCCTTGAGGTGGCGTATAACGATTAGCAACATTTTCCCTAAATCTTCGTACAGCAGGAGAATTGTAAGATTCGGGTCCAATCAATGGAATAGTTACACTTCCAACGGAGGGTGTGAACTCCTCAATGAAGTGATAGAGATCCCTGTCAACAATTCGTAGGAGTGATGCCATTGAAGGAGTAGTGTGAGTCAAACTCTCAACCAACCATCTCAAACGCCCTGACTGTCTAGCCTGAACAGACTCTGATAGAACTGTTCTATAGACATCCAGATTATGTCCAAGTAAGATAATCGACTGGTCCTCTTCATCTTTGCCAATGTTTGAACATGCAGAACAAGGACAGTATCTGGATTCTTTACCCTCCTCGATTTTCTCAGGTCCGTTCTTCCATAACCGAATGTTTTGAGTTGCAGCTTCCTGTGCATGGTTCGCATCGATTATGTCAAATCCGGTATAATGAAGCAGGGGTATCAGACCAGGTTCAATTCGACCGAGTGCAACAGCCATCATTGACAGAGGAAGTCGACTTCTGAGTTGTAATGAAACTAAGTCCTCTGGTCCTAGTTGTCCATTGAATACAAAGGCAGCACCAGAAACACCAGTTTCCAAGAAGGGTGCAATCTTATCCGAAAAAGAATCGGGAGAGATTTCAGCTGGGATTCGTACAATCGCTCTTGATGGTTCAATGTGTGATTCCAATTTTGATAGTGCTTGTGCTTGATAATTAAGAATCAACTCGGGTGATTCGGGTGTGAGCGAAGAAAACGAAACCAGTGAGGGCAATATAACGGCATCACATTCACGCATTTTGTCCAGCTGCAAATCACCAATCTGACTGAAGAAAGGCAATGAAACCAACATGGGTTCATCAGAGAGAGGGATATCCCTTCCAAGAGTGCCTGATCCGATTATTTTGTTTCCAGATATGCTAAACGATGTCAAGAGTGGAGTTTCGAAAGTAGTGTCATTCATGATGTACTCTCCTGCACGAGCAGGGCCATCGTGACCACGACCAACGCGAAACTCAACCATTCTTTGTCACCTCACACCAGTGGTTCATATCCTGTATACCCCTCGGTATCAACAGTGGTTTCCACCTTGTCAAGGATACGTTTGATACTTTCCAAAGCACCAATCTTGAACAAGGGGCTGTTGTTATTTCCACAATTATACGAGTAAGTACACAGCGGACAACCATCCATTGTGTTACAATCGCACTTCTCAATGATTATCTTAGCTCTTTTGAATGCCTCACCTAGCTTCGTGAATAGAAGCTTAGATGCACCATTTCCTCCAGGACTACCATCATAGACAAAGATGATACCCGAATCACCCATCGAAACACCACCAATCTCTCTCGTACCCCCACCCGTGAGCATATCACTTGATTCAATCACTACATGTTCAAGAGCATGAAATGCTCCACCATAGAGTTCACCAGGACCCATCTTTGAACCCTTAATCGCACCCAACTTCCCAGAAATATAGTCATTCACCGCTTGAGTTGGTTCCGGTGCGGTGAAAGCGAATCCTCTTGTTCGATATTTGTACACCAATGGGATTGCGAGAGTACTTCTACTAAGTACTCGACCTGTGCGAGTTGCTCTTTTCACAAAACCATCAACTGTTTGTGTCATTTCGAGCGTACAATATATTGCATTGAGACCGAGAATCTTACTCTTCTCAATGATATCAATTATCCGAGGCATAGTAGAATAGAGAGGTCGAGTATGAGCACTTTTGTCATTGAATGGGACAACGGAAGCCCTACCTAATCCAGGTGTATACTTGAAATCAACGGAGAGGTAGTTTTTACCTCCATGTAGGTAGATTGCACCTGGGTGCAGTTCTTGGGCCGCCATTGGCATTGACCGGTCGCCCAGACCCTTGCTCCCGGTTTTAATCTGCACAGTGTCCCCGATTCCCCGGATACTATATCCACGCCAACGTTTACGAGCCTTTTCAAAATCGACTACACGGACCTTTCCATCTTGTTGGATTTGAACCAGTCCATCACTCTCGAGTTTCTTAATTATCTCAATATATCTTGAGAAATCACTAGTGTTTAGTTTCCCGCTCATTGCGGCAGCAATCAGTTGATAATATCCAACAACCTCATTCTCTGGTTCAGTGTATGCTGCATCAATGTCTGTGAAGTACTTGTCAGGCTGGTGCCTATAGAACGAGGAGATTGGATCTTTCTCCCTGAGCGCGAGAATTGCCACACTCTCCTGCCCCTTTCTTCCAGCACGTCCTATACGCTGAGTCAATCGAGTAATAGACACAATCATACTGACCACGCTGTTCAGGTCACCAATGTCAATCCCAAGTTCAAGAGTTGGGGTTGATACAATGACCGGTAACTCTCCGGATCTGAACTTGTCTTCGACATCTCCACGGTATTTCTTGGATAGACCTGCTCTGTGGACCATCGACTTGACACCAGTGTCTGAGATAAGCATATTCAGAACTTCAGCCTCTGTATGCGTGTTCCCAAACACAAGCGTCTTGAAACTTCCAACCTGTAGCTGACTCACAAGATCGACAATCATACTGTACTTGCTTCGCATCCCAGGATAGTACATCATGAAGTGCACAGGTCCTCTTTTGGCAGTCTTTGACTCGATAAGACGGACATCACAGTCAAAGAGAATTTCTGCAAACTCCTTTGGGTTTGAAATTGTAGCGGATGCTCCCACCTTCTGGAAACTGCCAGACTCTAGTTCTAGTCGTTTGAGAATGTGATGTACATTGGCACCCATCGATCCGGTATAAAGATGAATCTCATCAAGGACAACAAAACGGACAGTATGAATCATTGGCACAAGACGCGATTGTGTCCAACCAAGATGATAGTGCAGAATGTCAGGATTGGTTAGCAGGATATCGGGTGGACGTTCGTATATCTTCTGTCTGACACTTTGTGACACATCACCATCAAAGATTGCCACAGTCAGATTAGAAGTATCACACATCTTCGTAATCTTATCGAATTGGTCTCGAGCTAGCGCTTTTGTAGGATAGATTAGCAATGCACGTACACCGGGATTCTCAAAGGATTCGTGGACGGACAATAAGAGTTGTCTGATGATGGGAAGAATAAATCCCTCTGTCTTGCCCTGTCCAGTTGGTGCTGCTAGCACGACGGTCTCGCCATTCTCAATTGCGGAAAACGATTCTTCCTGAAACTTGTAGAGCTTGGAGATGCCAAGATTTTCGAGATAATCCTTCAGTCTAGCAGGGATGTTGAGTTCACTAACATCCTTTCCATATTCTGCATCTGTAGCTGGAAGGTGTTTGTATTGAACTAGATAATCTCTTCCTCGAGATAGGAGCTTTTGAAGAGATACCGACAGGGTGTCAAGATCCGCTCCTCCCGCTTGAACAAGCTGTTCGATCTCAGCAATAGTTTGCACTCGGGAGGACTCATCTCTTCTTCGCTTTCTCTTACTCGGTTTGTCTGCTCCCGACCCCAGGTATTTCTTCTTTCTATAATCAACTTTAGGAGCGATTCCTGCCTTTGTCTGTGATACGTATGCTTCATAGGCATCGAAAAGATCAGTCTTCTGTCCACCAACAGACACCTCAACTGCGCATGAACTACACAGAACAGTCCATATGCCACCTCCTTTTCTAATGTCCAATCTGGAACCGCATGTTGGACAATGGAGGACGGGCACAATAATCACCAAGCGCTCAGGAAGTCCATTGGCGGCCGCTTATCAAATTTTGGCACTAGCCAAAGTTGAAAAAGGATTGAGCACACAACATAATGCTTATTACGAGTGTGCATCGAAGATGCACAACCGACCCGACGACGGGAGAGTAGAATTATGGTTGACGATATTAACTCC
>SOKL01000322.1 GCA_004376265.1 Candidatus Thorarchaeota archaeon | reverse complement strand
TTAAGCATGATTTCTCTTGATGCTTCATCAGGATATTCGCGAGTATGATTGTTAGGGTTTAGCAGTATCATACCTTGTCAACTCCAGCTAAAAAGCAGTTTCAGGTACTCGTAAAATGTGTTCTGGAAGTTGAAACTATAACGTCTACTCGATGACAATCGGTTTCCTTGCTCAGTCATTGCTTGCAGAATGAAGATGGTGAACTAGGAGGGATTTGAAGATGCGAGTCAATCATCTGCAAGATGGTTTTCCTTATCGTTTTGAGTCAAAGCATATGCAATCGTGCTTGAAAGGATAAGAATACCAGAACTTAGGCCGAGCAGTGAGAAGGGTGTTGGAAAGTTCTCACCACTGGAGTCAATTACAGGCCAACTTGAGTAAGCAACAACAAAAGCCGCTAGAGATAATATGCCAATGATAACAAGCCCGATGGATAGACTTGCTATTGAAATACGGTCCAGACGTGGTGTGGACATGAGCTTGGTAAGAGCTAGGGTTGTAATCCCAGCTAGAGGAAGGAGGTACCATAGCTCGAGTTGAAATCCAAAAACCATTCCGTGAATCCCACCGCGTGCAACATAGCCACCGAGTGGTACTATTGGAAAGATTAACAGGAATAGTCCTGAAATTGTCAACAGCGATGAGCGGAATTTGCTGGCATCGACTGGAAGGAACCGGAGAATCATTACAAACCCTATGATGAATAGGAGAATCATTACTACTGCAAGGGCGTAGAAGCCATGCTCTTCGAGTAGTTGCATTCTTGAAGAATAGTCATCAACAAGAAGTGTTGTGATCCAGTTGATTATGATTGCAGCAGGAATGATTAGCAGCGGACTGGTGCCAATGATTACCAAGCTGCCAAAGAGATAGACTATATTTTTCATAGCCATGAACTCATCTTGAGAACGCTCCTGTTGCATATCTTCTTGAGTTGCGTCCAATGCAAAACCCGCCTAACGAGAGCATATTGTCCAATTGTCGATTTAAGTAATGTCTTTGAAGAAAACGCAGATTGATGGCGGGCCAGGAGGGATATGCAGCCATATAGCATGGGAGGGACTGCCGAAAGCTCGGATGGCAATTGATCTGCTGAATCGGGATTTGGGTGTTTCCTGAGAATTCGATTTTCTACTGACTGAGCTTGCTTATTATCGGATTGACAGCATAGAGAACACCTAGAAGTAATATTGACCCCAAGATAGTCCCAAGTAATAATTCGAAACTAGCGGGTTGCATCCACACGAATATTGTCATCAGACCATAGAGGATGATGAATGCCGATGTGAGGTTGTACTCACTTCTCTTTCCTGTTCTTGTTTGACCGGAGTATGCCTTGCCTCTTGGAAAGAACCAGCGAACCCCTGACTTGGTGAAACTGTCTTCAAAAAGATGCATCAAGAAACCAAACGGTAGGCCAATCCAAAGATACCAGATGAGGGATGCGAGCTCTATTGGAACCGTCCAGAGAAATATGGAAACTAGAAAAATAACCCCAATCGGAATCGCAAAGAACACAGCTGCTAATAAGCATCCAATAAGCGAGTGTAGATAACCACGATGTTGTTCCTGAAATGATTCAGATCTGCTCCGTAGAACCCATGTCATGGGCTTATAGAATAGGTATTTTCCAAACAGCCCTATAGGTTTCCAGTATCCATGCATGACCTTAGCATCAGAAGCGTCAACATCAGGAAGTAAACTGCCTATCATAACTCCCCCCAGTAGATAGATAATAGCATTGAAACTCTCAGAAGGAAGTAAATTGAACAATACCATGCTCGTAGGGAGAGTAATGAGTATTGAAACAAGAAGATGGGATTCCCCACGCATCCTAATCACCTCTAAAGATAAGAGCTACCCGCAAGAAGAAGTTTTCTGTGTAATACTCTGAAAACCAAATAGGATATCTGATTTAATCAGGGAATCCAAAGAAATCGGTCTTATGGGTCAGGAGTGGATTGAAACATTTCGAAAGGCCTTCTCAGAAATAGGTCCTTCTATTCCCATAACATTCCGAAAGCTCTATAACCCAAAACAGGACAGATGCGAAAACATGGGCCGGTGGCTCAGCCCGGTAGAGCGACAGGCTCTTAACTTGTTGGCCGCGGGTTCGAATCCCGCCCGGCCCGCCATCCTATTCCTTTGAATGAACCGAACCATCCTGCTAAGCCACCAACCGATCATTGTTAGATGGAACATCTTGACATGAAAGTCAAGCTGACCGTCCAGGAACGGCACTGGACATTTTCTTTTGCTGAACATGAATTATGTTTCGCGAAGCATTGATATCAGCATGGAAATGCTCATCACACTCTGCGCAGTAGAAGAACTCACCTCTTTTCATTTCGGAAGTTGCGGTTTCATCCGAAACTCGGATACCAATCTCACCACACTGATGGCAGGTCTGAGATGTCCATGCAGGACTGACTGTCCACACACCTCCATAATTATGACCCATGCTCCGACGCATGTAACGAACAGTTTCGAAGACTTTTGAAAAGAGGTTAGCGGTAAGATTCCAAGAGAGGTTTTTGAAGCCAGACGGAGCAGAATAGTTCTTCAGATTCTCGAAGACAATTGTCTTGACCTCACGTTTCTGGTAACTTTACAATTAGGTTCTTTAGGTTGATTATTATTTCTATGCTAACGTTGGCAACCCTTGCCTTCCTACTAACAAGGAAATTACGTTACGGGGGTCTTGGTTCCTAGAGTCGCCGCGCGTTATGATGGACTATTATGGATGTTTTGAAAGCCCATGCTCTTCGAAGGTCCCAGACAGACCGCCATAATCTATGTTGACATCATCGATATCAACAACCAATGGGAGTTAAGAGAAGGGGTCAAGTCGTAAGTCATACAACAAAAACAGGTCTAGCGGCCAACGTCTTCGGATTAAGATGAATTCTATTAGGTAGTTGCATGAAATCGGTTAATTTATACGAGCGAGCTGTCCGGAGTTGCATGAAAGCAGTTAACTGCTACTCGCAGGTATCAATGATGTCCATCGGAATTCGCTATCCAACAAAGCAACAGAGTATTATCTGGTTGAGAAGAAGGCAGAATAATCTGCCGTCGGACATCGCCAAGGAATTAGTGGTTTCAAGACCCTATGTGAGTCAAGCGCAGAGAATAGCGGAAGAGCGAATTGAGAGGCTTCTTAGACATACAGCAAAAGTGAACCGCATTGTTCTCAATAATATGAGCCCAGAATACGGTTTTGCGGTGGGCTATTGTCATGCTCACGATTCCTTGACGTACATCACCTATTCTCATAAGGAGGGAGTCCAAGTCTGGTTTTCACACAAGGGTGATTGTGATAGCTGTGACATGAAGGGGAATTGCGACGAAGTGCTTCGGAATTTGGCAGAAGAATGGGAGATTCCTCTCCCAAAAGACATGGCACCTACTCAACTTGGTGAGAAACTTTTCAATTTGATAATGAGGCAATTGCAATGGAAATAGAACAACTAGATGAATTCAATGGGATCAAGAGAGTTTGTCGCCTTCCGGCAGCCGCATCAAGGCCGCGGTTGGTGCAGCTTGAGGGGAGAAAACTTCTGTGGATAGGTATTGTGTTTATTATGTTGGGCTGGTTCATGCTACTCTTTATGCCTCTTGGTGTGGTACTCATTCTCTATTCGCAGAAGCCACATCTAAGGTCGGGAACCAGTTTTGTAAGGTCACACAAATCAAAGATTGTATTGATTTTAGTAATTCTTGGTTTTCTTGCATGGTCACCTTGGATGACTAATGACTATGCAATAGATTTAGTGACAGACCGTCTTGGAGGACCTGAGGAACCATATGATTATCTCGGGTCAACAATTCCAGTAGTTGATGTACCTAAGAACGTTGTTAGAGTGCCATTTGGAGCACTAGTTTACTTCCCGGGTGAAGCCATGTTCATAGTTACTTTTTGGGGCGGGGTTCTCTAATGTTGACTACGTGGGTTGCATAAGTCATATAACAAACCGGGGTCTAGCGGCCAATGTCTTCAGGATAAGGAGGCTCCATGTTTGAGCGACCACAAGAAG
>SOKL01000250.1 GCA_004376265.1 Candidatus Thorarchaeota archaeon | reverse complement strand
ATTGGTGGGAAACGGAAGTTGACCATTCCCCCAGAACTTGCCTACGGGACTCAGAATGTAGGGGATGGATTGATTCCTCCCAATTCAACATTGATCTTTGAGGTCGAGTTGCTCGAATTGAAATAGATACTACTTATCTTTCCTTAGTGTGACAATTCGGCCTTCATCTTCATCAGGTAAGAATAGGGTTCGAATGGGTCCAACTATTGGTTCTACATCCTCAGGATCATAGTTCGATAGGATGAATACTGTGTAACCCATCTCAAAGAATTTGAAGTAGAGTGCACATAAACCTGGAGCACCACCTGCAAGAATTGCACTCTTGGGCTTTGACTCAGAGTCTGCATCTAAGGGTCGCATCACCATTTTGGAGTGCTTGGAATCCAGGAATGTTTCATTGTCAATTGCTTGGTCGAACCTCATCATATCTCTGACTGTGGAATATCCTCCTCCTGCTGGACTTCCTTTTGTTCCTATGACATAGAAGTTATTTCTCCGATTTTCAAGTTGAACGATTCCATCTTGATCACATTGAGTGAATCGAGTGTATCCTGTTGCTAGATTTGGAGTAGGAAAATCCAATTCAAAATGATCTGAATCGTACATCTTTGCAGGTTTGTAGATATTTTCTCGAACGTAATCATAATATTCCGTTCCAGTTATCGCTTCGATTATCTTCCCTAATACTACATAACCCGCGTTGCTGTAATGCTGCTTCTCACCTGGTTCGAATAATAAAGGGTCGTCGATAAACAGTTCCACAAAATCATCCAGCTTTCTCAATTGTCCAATCACTTTCGGAAATTTTTCATTGAAGTAGTCACCCAAACCTGATTTGAATGATAATAGATGCCTAACCTTAACCTTGGATGCAATTTCCTTCGGATAGTCTGGTAAATATTTCCCAACGTAATCCTCGAGATTCAAACGACCTTTCTGAAGGAGTTGCAAAATTGCGATCTTTGTAATTAGCTTGTTTAGAGAACCTATATTGAATTTGGTCTCAATTGTGTTTGGAACATTAAATCGCTTGCAAGCAAGTCCATAAGCCTTCTCAAGAATCACGTTTCCATTTTTGTGAACAAGTACTGTACCCGAGAACTTGTCATCCTCAACCATCTGTTGTAGTAGAGAATCAATTTTCTTAGTATCTGGTTCAGTCATAATCCAAACTCCGATATTATCAAAACATTTCGATAGTGTCGAAATATATGGATGTCGTCGGACTTATAAGGTCTCTTCCAGAAGCAATTCATACAGGTGATTGATTTGACACTACCTGAATTACTCTCTGATCCAGTAAGAGCCCGTATCTATATCGAAGTGTTGCTTAGTAAGGAGATTACTGCACTGGAGCTTCTGCAGACTGTAGATATCAATCGAAGCACATTATCTCATCATCTAACGCGTTTTGTAAAGGAAGGAGTTCTGAACGTTCGAGTACAAAGCATTGGTAGATCTGTCAAATACTACAGTATCAATACTGCATATTCGGAAGAGATCATCGTTGAAGGAGAAGGCACTATAAGTGTGAGGAAAAGGAAGGCTTTCCTTGAATCGGCATCAGCTCATCTTCAAGTCATATCCAATATAATACTTGAACGTGCAAAGGCGTTTGATGATAAACCGCAAAAGAGAAGGAAGGGTAGACCTGTCACATTTACAATTAGTTTTATTTCAGACACAGAAACCAAGATTTGGTCAGAGGAATATTCCACATTTGAGAAACGGTTTAGAGATAGATGCAAGGCAGAGATTGGTGATTCAAAAGAACCATCATTCGACTATATTGCATACTGCGGTTTAACTCCAACTCGGAAGTAGAACGATAATCCACGATACTGAGAAGTCAATACTTATATCCAAACTTTCTGATAGCGTGGATTACAATGCGAGGATTAATGACACTCCAGTATTGGTTCCACCTTATTAGTGGGAACTAGTACTATGTCTTTTTCCTCGTGATTTCTGCGTCTTTTCTCTGTGGTCTTCTCGGGGGAGGAGACTAGGTTTGCGGACTGTAGCTATACGCGAGCAGCTGCCCTGGATGTCTTGTCCTCAAAGGAGGTAATAACAAGAATGTCAGGAAGTATATCCCGGAAAAGGAAACGAAAAGCGATCAGACAACAGAGTAAGGAAGAAATCAGATGGTACACAAAGTTCTTCGCAGATATTATTGATGACATGCATGAGAGAGAGTTGTTTCCGAATTCGGAGTATACAGCTCTGACATCTGATCAGATACTTCGTCTGGTTCAGGGTAATGGCTTACGAAGAAAGTAGAACCTTGAACTTAGCGTAATTTCAGTAAAGTGAGGACTGAGGGTCACTAAGACCCTCTTCCTCTAGATTGTTTATTTTCATCTACGTTTTAGAAGAACAATAACAAGCAGGACTATTAAGACCGCTCCGGCTCCAATCTCTCTGTCCCTTATCTATTTCCGTTTTCAATCTGGAAATAGGGGTATTATCGGAGTGACTGTGAAATTAACATAGTCTAGCAGTGGACTCATCGTTTTCTGGATTACCTTTACATCGTCAACTTCTGCAACAGCAATTCCCCTGTTTGAAGCAACACAGTTGTGGGCTGCAAGTACGGTTTTCATTTCCTTTGGTTGTTGAAATTTCTCAATGGCTTTTGCTGCCTCTTTTCGATACTTTGGTTTCATATCCCATTCAATTAGAAACTTCAATATTTCTCACCTCCTCTCAAAGTGATGAAAATATCACACAAACTATATTCTTCGATGTATATTATATGACTTTACTAAATTAACATCAGCTCGAATTACTTTTCCTGAGGATACCCCATAGAAGTACATCGGTCATCTCCGTTGAAGATCCCCACCTCTTTGGTTTACTATCACCAATGAACCAATTGAACATGATATTTGCGAAAACAGTGCCTATCATGGACCGCACAAGCACTGGTTCTCGAATGTCCCTTAATTCAGATTTCATCCCAAAGATCTTCCGCATGAATGTTGAATCATGAGGAAAGTTTGCATCGATAGCTGCTTGGATATGCTTTCCATCCATCTCAACGAATTCAACAAAGAAGAGGTTGAGTAATTCAGGTTCACTTCTGAGTTCTGTGTTGAGCCTGTCTATTGCATCGGTAAGCAGTTCTTCTGCGGTTTCTCCTGTGGCAGTATCCAATATCGAGAGAAGTCTGAACATCGGGTGTTTTGCTTTGAAGACTTTGGCGAATATTTGCTCCTTATTATCAAAATGATTGTAGATTGAAGCCGCTTTTATTTCTGCGTTCTTTGCGATATCCCGCATAGAACTTCCTCTAAAGCCTCTCTCAACAAAAAGTCTGTATGCTGACTCTAGAATTTGTTTCTTTGTAGCAACTTCTCTTGACATTACATCGCAATCCAATTATAGCTAACGGCTGTTAGTTAACTAATAGATGTTAGTCATACAAGGAAAAATCCACTGTACACAAGTTCATAAGGGAACGTCCGAAGCGAGAGAGTGCAGGCAGATACAAGCAGAGGCCTTCGAGACGTGGTCTGGCGGGGTCGACAAGAATTCGCACACATACACATTGAAGAACACCCGGTTTTTATTGTCCTGCTATCGCACAAGCGAGAGAATATACGATGGGATATCAAGAACGTGAGCCTATTGAGGCTACAGTGGCTGAATTAAAGCCAAGAATGAAGAATGTTACAATCGCTTTCAAAGTGGTTGCTATTGGAGAAGAGCGTGAGGTCACGTCCCGCAGCGATGGGGCAACTCACCGTGTCGCTGACGCAACTGTTGGCGATTCAACTGGTTGTGTTCAAGTACCCTTATGGGACGCTAGCATCGATGAGATGAAACCTGGAACCACCTACCAATTGAAGAACGGCTACACCGGATTATTCCGCGGTAACCTACGACTCAACATCGGTAAGTTCGGAGAACTATCCGAGAATGAGGAGGCTATCGAAGAGGTCAACGAAGAAGTTGATATGAGCGCTGAAGAGCACGAGGACGAGCGTCGCCGACGTGGCGGTGGCGAAGGGCGTGGCTATGGAGGCGGCGGTGGTTATGACCGTCGAGGTGGCGGCGGTGGATACGGTGGAGGCTACGGTGGTGGCAGTGGT
>SOKL01000166.1 GCA_004376265.1 Candidatus Thorarchaeota archaeon | reverse complement strand
TGGCCTTTGATATTGTTTCGAGTGACGTGGCATAGGAAAATCTCAGGTATCCCTCACCACTTGCACCAAAATCAGTTCCGGGTAGACAAGCAATTCCAGCATCTTGCAGTAGCAAGGTTGCCAAATCCTGAGAAGTCATTCCAGTTTCGGTGATGTTCGGCCAGGCATAGAACGCACCCAGAGGTGTCTTGCAAGAGAATCCGGGTATCGTGTTTAGCCCAGCGACTATTACATCACGACGTTTCTTGAATATCTTTGTCATCTCCAGCAACTTGTTTCTGGAGCCAGTCAGAGCCGCAATTCCTGCTCTCTGTACAAATTCAGGAGTGCAAGAGAATGAGTTCACTGTGAAAGTCACAAGCTTCTCAACAAGTGGTTCGGGACCAATTATGTAACCTAATCTCCAACCAGTCATCGAAAATGCCTTGGAAAATCCGTCGAGGAGAATTGTCCTCTCCTTTGCTTCATCTCGAATCGTAGCAGAGTGAAAATCCGTATCGTACAGGATCTTTGAGTAAATCTCATCGGAAAGAATGAAACAATCGGTCTCTTCAGCTAGTTCTGCGACTGCTGCAAGCTCAGATTTGGTCATGACACTTCCAGTTGGATTCTGAGGTGAATTCAAGATGATGAGCTTGGTATTTGCAGTCATTCGAGCAGCAATATCTTCAGGATCTAGACGAAAATCATTCTCTTCCTTGAGTCGAATGGGTATTGGTTTAGCACCGATATAGTGACAGAGAGACCCATAGGTTGGGAATCCGGGGTCAGGAAAGAGCACTTCATCTCCAGGATTACACGTACCCACCATAGTGGAATAGATTCCTGATTTTCCACCAGGGAATACTATGATTTGATTCTGAGATGGACGAAATCCGTGGGTGAGTTCCACCTCATCCTGAAGAACCTGTTTAAGCTCAGGAATTCCTCCAGAAACAGAGTATCCGGTGTATCCATCTTCAATAGCTTTAATCCCTGCTTGTTTGACGTGGTCGGGAGTTGAAAAATCAGGTTGGCCAATTTCAAAATGAAGAATTTTCTTTCCGGATCTCTCAAGTCGACGAGCTTCACCCATCACAGCGATTGCGCCCTCACCTAGTATCCTGTACATTCCATCTGCAAGTGGCTTCATTCTCAGATACTCCGACGAAAGAATGCAAATCAGCTATTAATCGATGTCTGTTTGTTCAAGGGAATGAAGTAGTTATCAGAAACCCAGTGAATAATTCCTTGATTCAGTGCTTAGTTGAGGTGTTTGTCAATAGCAGCGAAAAGCTCAGCACTTCGAATTGGTTTTGTTAAGAAATCGAGTGCTCCCGACTCTATAGCTTCTTCTTTGACAGTTTCGTCAGCACTGATGAACAATATCCGAACGCTAGAATCAATATGCATTATCTCACGTGTTGCAGTGGTTCCATTCATCACAGGCATTCTATGATCCATCAGGATAATATCGGGTTTTGGATTCGATGCTGTGAAAATTTCAACCGCTTCAGCCCCATCATAAGCAAGGCCAGTTACAGTGTGTCCATTTATTGCCAAAATGCGTTCTAGAACTTTGTGGAGAAAAGCATCATCATCTACGATTAATAGTGAAGCCATTATTGTAATCCTCCTTCCTTTTTGGATCGGATTGTTCCAATTTTTGAAAGACGTAGTAGTAATATGAAATTAGCGCCCTTATCTGGCTGACCTTCAACTCTATCCTCAACCCGAATATAGCCACCATAATTCTCCAGAACATGTTTGGCCAGTGTCAGCCCTAAACCAAGCCCCCGAGGATGTGGGGGTTTCTGTGACAGTTGATCAAAAATTGCAGATTTGCTCTCAGCAAATATGCCAGGTCCAAAATCTTTGACTTGCATTTTCAGAAATGGTGTATGAGGAATTGTTTCAACTTCAACCTCAATTTTAACTCTGTTCTTTGAATCGAATTTCATCGCGTTCTGGAGTAGATTCTTAATTATCTCAAACAGGTATTCGTCTGCAGTCACATAATATTGACCTGTTTCAAGATTCGTTGTTAGTTGCATCTCTTTATGGGAGTAAGCAGATTCAACTGCTTCTTTAGCAGCAAATAGTGTTTCACCAAGATCACTACGAACCAATCGTGGAGCCTTTCTTGCAATTTGCCAGAGTTTCTTCACATTTGAGATCAAGTTTGAACCTCTCTCTACTTCATGCATGCTCTCCCGGAGCAGGTTTTCTAGAGCTTCGGGCAGTTCTGGTGAAAATAACAGGACTTCTATAGTTGACAGTACTTCTTGATTTATCCCAGTCAAATCATGGGTCATCAAATCTAGCAAAAGCTCAGCTCGAGATTGCTCATGTCGAAGCTCATCCATAATACGACCTTGGTCAGTTATGTTCTGAAATACTCCCACTGCAGAAACAACTTTCTTGTCATCATAATATGGGAACAGCTGCCCCTCAACCTGAACAGGAATTCCATCCTAAGTTATGAAGGTCGTGACAAAGTGTTTATTCTTATGACCTTTCAGAGTTTGTGAAATTGCGTCCTCGGTAGTAAGGAGATAACCAGGGAAGATAAAATCTTTCAACTTGAGATCTGAAAGCTCATCATTAGTATAACCAAGAGTGTGTAACCAAGCTGAATTGGCGTACTGAATAGAACCATTGGATCCGACATTGTGAATCAAATCGTCAGTACCATTGACAAATGCGCGGATTATCTCCGCTTCATCTTTCATTCGGTTTTCACCTTGTCTGTCAACCCTCAATCATAATCAACCGGGACCTAAGTTCCAACACAGTTGAAGCCACTTTTTTTATGTAATGTTCTATTTATATCAACAGTTGTGACATATACAAGTTCTATCATGTAGTTGAAATTACGCTATATCATTCGGCTTCTGTTATTTTGATAGATTAAAGGGATAAGTGAAATGGGGCCCGGAAGGGGACATTCGAATTATACAGAAATTGCATATTCTATGCTGGATGAGATTCACTCTTTGTACTGCGTTGAGTACATCTCATTTTCATATTTCTGGTGGTGTGCACTCTCATCATCAATTCCATCTGGGCAATTAACTCTTAGTCCACGCCTGATTCTCTCATTGCTAAATATACCCGATTAGCAGTCCGGATATCATAAGTCCAATTACTGCATTGAAAAGTGACCACCATGGTAATAGTGATAACACTGAACTAGTTGAGTATAATTTTGGATATATGGGGAGATTTCGTGAGTCATTGTAGAAAGTGGACACTTGAGATATGAGAATACTATTCTTTGTTCCATCAGATATGGCATCATCTAAAATCAGTTCGGCGAGATCAATAACCACCTCAGGAGATTGATTGGTCAGCTCGAGGGCATCAATTGTGAATATCACTCTTCTTAATAATTTCTCACTTCCTATGGGATGAGACCAAGGAATCCCATCTTCCTCAAAGGGTTGTAACACATTTGACAACACTTGCACTATGTCATCTGCCGATTCCTCTACACGTGGTTTGAGGTGTTCTCTGACGACCCAAGTAAGAAGAGCGATCTTGATTGATTCTGGTCTTGATTGGACCCCTTTATCTGGGATTGATGCTTCTGATACGTTTAGGACATGACAGATAAGTTCGAGTTCATTTCTAAAGTCCTTTTCCCTGTTTTCTCCTCTGAGTTGTTCAAGTAGGTTCAAGCTATTATAGACACTCTCTTCAGCAATGACCTGATTATATATCAAATTCCAGATTTTGAACCATTCCATGTCCCAATCGCTATACTCTTCAGTGATAGCTTTCGCAGCTTTTTCTCCCTTCACTAATCCAAAAAGAGAACTTCCAATCATTAATGCACTTATTTGCTGAATGAAAAGAGTTGATGGCTGAATCATGCTGCCAATGAATATGAGGATACTTTCAATAAATAGGATAAACAATAGAATTCTAGCTGTCACTAGATCATAATTGGTCAATGGTATCTTATACGGATTCCATGTAAGAGGGCTTTTCGATAGTTCTGTTTTTGCTCTGCAACTAACCCCAGTGAGAGTACAAACCTCTACATATTTTGGATATTGATCTGGAAACGGGAAAGGGTCACCCTCAATTTTCCGTAAACCTGTGACAAGAAACGAGATTGGAAGTCCAATTAAGACGGTTACA
>SOKL01000357.1 GCA_004376265.1 Candidatus Thorarchaeota archaeon | reverse complement strand
TTGACAGGAATCCAGACTATGCCCACATCTGGTTGACCATATAGAACAGCTGAACCATTTGGAGCTAGAAGGACTGCGGGGAATCCTATCAGATCTTCCTCTCCATCTACAATAATCAATGATTTTTCTGGATCATGAATCGCAGTATTTACAGCAGACCAAGCTTCGGGATAGATAACTGCGGCTGGATTGTAGATTGTGAACTCTTGCGAAGCTGAGAATTGCTTTCCATAGGGCCCTCTCTTGGTGATGCCGTCCACTATCATAACATCTGGAGCATACCCTTCTCGTAGAATCGTGTCTGATGTCATATCTCCCACTGCAATCACTTTGATTGGTGATTCATCCTTGATTCTCTGTACAACCCGTTCCTCGGGCTTGCCATCCTTTGCTGCATAAACATCCCCCTTGGGAGTCTTCAAACTAGCTCTTTCATCAACTTGTAGAAATCGTGGGGGTTCGTCAGTTCCTTTGAGACGCCGACCTTGACTATCAATCTCTCCTCGTCTGATTCTTGCAGATGATACTTTACCACCATCTTTCGTACGAACTGGTTTCAACTGCTCAACGAAGTCATTGACGCTTAATTCTTTCTTTCGAAAATTGAGTGGTCCTGTTTCAATTACAGTACAACAGGGACCCTTATACATCAGGAATGTAGTACTACCATCAATTGACATCAAATCGTTATTCTTGTTGAAAGCTTTGGTTTTAATGACTTGATCTAGACCAATATTATGGATATATTTCTCTAACTTCCTCAAGCGATGTTCCACGGGCTGGATGATTGCAGACAATTCAAGCCCCGGGCCAACTAACTCACCGTCAGTCACGCATGCAACGGGATCAGGCATCTCAGATAGCCTATCGATCATGACTTTGTGACCTATATGAAGTCGGTCAAACAGATTTAGCGCCCATGTTCCAACCATTTATTTCACTTGTTTCTTTCAGCTGTTGAAACACTTAATATCATTGTATGATTCTAATCCTGTATCAAACAGAAAAGTGACAAAGGTGAGAATTCTAGCAACTGCAGATGTTCATAGCCCAAGATTCCTAACCGAGTTCAGAGGAAATCTAAGTACACACGAGCCGCCGGATGTGTTCTTGTTTGCAGGGGATATGATCAATCGAGGAAGTGCAGAGGAGTACCCTATAATACTAGACACTATCGAAGAAACTTTGGGCGATTCTTTTCCAATCATTGGATGTTTTGGAAACGAGGAATATAATGAAGTACGGAAGGAAATAATTTCACTTGTTGGAAACAGGATGCTCTTCCTAGATGAAAATTCAACTATCATAGAATCAAACGAACTCAAGATTGGTATTGTGGGTACCCAAGGTTCTCTTGATAAGGCAACAAGCTGGCAACGTTCAAACATTCCTAGCGTGAAGGGTGTTTTTGAAAGACGCGCAAAACGTGCAGAGTCCCTCTTGAAAAAGATGGAAACTCAGGTCGACCACCGGATTCTGTTGATGCATTACAGCCCCTGTCTTGAAACATGTGAAGGTGAGGTTGAGAAAGCATTCTCTTGGCTTGGTAGTAGGAAGTTCTATAAAATTGTCGTAAAACAGCAACCAGATCTTGTCATCCATGGCCATGTTCACACCTCAGTACGTCATAAAGCAGTGATTGGTAAAACCTTGGTCCGCAACGTATCACTACCGGCCGTTGGTTCTATTACCACATTGAATCTCTGGAATTGAAGTCCATGAGAATTGGCGCAGTTGCAGATGTTCATAGTCCAAAGTTTTTGAATGAGTTCACAAGTTCTCTCAAACAGTGCAGAAAACTAGACCTGTTTCTCCTTGCTGGAGATATTATAAATCGTGGATCCGCAAACGAATATCATAGAGTAGTGGCTGCAATAGACCGGTTTCATGGAGCAATTCCCATCATTGCATGTTTTGGAAATGAAGAATATAATGAATCTCGACGCGAAATCATTGCGCTAATGGAGGACAGAGTCACATTTCTAGATGAATCTAAAATATCACTTTCCTTTGCTGGTTCCAAAATTGGTATTGCAGGAGCTTCAGTACTCCTCGAGAGTTCCGAATCTTCACCTGAGAGAACCCGCTCTCCTGACGATGATATCAGACCTGCCTTTGAGAAACGTGCGTTAAGAATATCTCAACATTTGCAGATGTTGACAAAAAGTTCTGACCATACTGTATTGTTGTTACTTTGTGAAATGGTAACAAATAGAAAACATTTATTTGGGTTCTATGAGAAGAACAAGAGTTGATAGAAATGGCAAGAACAACGAAAAAGAAACTACACCCAGAATATCAGACATTCCTGGATGAAGAATGTAGTCATGTATCTGAAAGCACACTAACAACCTACACAGCTCGACTTCGACCATTACCACCACCAAACAAATTGACTATATCTTGGTTCAAGAAAAGAATGAAAGAAATCTCACCACACACAGCTTCGCAAGAACGACTTGTCATTAAGATGTTTAAGAAGTGGAATGGTGATAATACTGACGAATGGAAAGAACTCAAACTACCACCTAAGAAAGAATCGGTCACAGTAAAAGACCTATACACTAGAGAAGAACTCAAATCAATCTTCGCAGCTTGCTTTGAAACCCGTGACCGTGCAATGTTCCAAGTGTTATACGAGAGTGCTGCGCGTCGTGGAGAACTACTGAACATGAAGTTTGAAGATATCAAGTTTGAAGACCACGGCACAGCAGAAGTCATCCTCACAGGAAAGACAGGAACTAGAGCAATATGGATAAAAGATTCAGTCCCAGCTCTTAAAGCCTGGATGAATGTTCATCCTGTAAGAAAAGGTCCGCTTTGGATAGCTCTTGATTTTCCTGTACGAGCATTAACAGCTTCTGGACTCACAGCAAGAGTCATTGAAATACTAAAGAGAGCAAACTTAGGAAGAAAACTCAAGAAGAAAATCCACATGTTTCGACACACAAGAGGAACAGAAGTTTACATCCTTGGACTGAGAGGACAATCTTTGAACGTGTTCATGGGTTGGTCTAAAGGCTCAAACATGGAAGCAGTCTACGTTCATTTGGCGAATGCCGAGACAAAGGATGAAGTACGTTCTAAGGTGTTAGGTATTGCCACTACGAAAAAGAAATACCAACACAAACTTGTGTCTGGAAACTGTCCACGTTGTGGTGTTGGTGTTGCTGAAAATGATATAGTCTGCGCAAAATGTTCCTTCGACCTGACAGAAGACGGTAGAAGAAAGGCACGTGCTAAAAAGAAGAGAGAGGAATACAGAATCAGAGCAATGGAAGACATGATACGCTTTCTAGCTGGTAAGATGGGACTCGATACTTCAGACATGTTTCCTGATCCACCCCCTGAACACACACCCATTGATGAAGAAATGGAAGCAATCAAGAAACAATACAGCCAGAAGAAAAAAGACTATCTACCACCAAGAGAGTGATAGAATGAGTGTTGTTGAACTAGCGAAGATAATACAAGAATATGTGAACACAAACAAAGAGATTATACTAAAACAAATAGAGGAATTAAAATGACAACATACGTTCTTATACCTAATCCCATCATAATAACCTTATTTCTAGTTGCTATCTTGGCTTTTTTCATTCATGATGGAAGAGAGAAAAGAAAAGAAATAGGATAGGATATTCTAGAGTAGAAAAATGGGCATTTTTCAATATTATAACACTAGGATTAGCCGTTACAGGAGTCATAGTGTTATGTTTATACGGAATAGGACTTTTAGTAGTTCCTACTGACATAGGAGGTATGTTCTATAGAGCTGACCTATGGATTGCAGAAGGAATTATGTTGATACCAATTATAGCGTTCATCTACCCCGATAATGAAAACTTTGTTATCGTATATACTCTCTCGAAGAGAGATAGAATAATGAGAGATTTGGCCAAGTTCCCAACGGATGAGTTCCTATGAGGCGATGAAAATGAGCGAGAGAAAAGATAGGACTTACGTGAAGCTCTATGGACCAGAACGTGCAAAGGTGATTGGTCGAAGAATAGTCAAAGTCTTCATAGCCACGTTGTAAGCGTAAAAATTTCTTGCTGAACTTTTCTATGGTGAGGTTTCTGAGATGGCCATTCATGGTTTTGCCAACCTCACGCAAACGACGAGTGACTCTCTGCCTCTGTACTACCTAGGA
>SOKL01000304.1 GCA_004376265.1 Candidatus Thorarchaeota archaeon | reverse complement strand
TGAAATTGTAATTGGTGTGCCTTTGGGTGTGAAAGCACGATAAGTGACAAGACCACGGTAACGCGCGACCTCCTCAGGGTCTTTCATCAGTCCTGCAATCACAGGAACTCGATCTGGATTTCCAGTGATCACCACAATCTTCTCTACATCGCCTTCTCCAACTCTAAGGTGGGGTTGAATTCGCGTCTTCAATAGAATCACCTGATAACAATCAGGGTCCATTACTCTCTTTTACACACTTCGGTTTTTCTAAACGCTAACAAGAGTGTGGATTACCATTCATCCGGGAAAGGATACAATCAACACATACCCATTCCCCATTGATGAGGTAACTTCTTTCGAATCGAGGAGTGGTTATACCACAGACATTGCAGTGCTGTAGTTGGGTTTTATAGTTCTCAGTGAGATACACGAGTAACAATGATATCAATTTCGTGTTCTGTTGGGGAATCAACATCTTTCTTCACATCCTCAATATCGTTCAAATGCGTCCTTATTAGGCACACACATTGAACATCTTCATATGCTCAGGACCGCCCTGTGGGAATAACTGTGAATATGGAAAGTAGACAACCATGAGTGAGGACTTCATCTACTACTGCTATCGGTGTGGAGCTGAAAATCAAATCGACCTACCTAAACCAAAAGCGCCGGATTATCATCATACATCAATAACGTGCAAGAGCTGTGGGGATAGCACACACGTTCTCATCAGTCACTGCCCCAACTGTCACCGATATGTATACTGGATTGATGATATATCAATTCCTGATTTAGTAAACGGATTTGGAAAATACATGGTTCATAATATGCAAGCATTGATTGATAGAGCAGCTACTCAAGATGTTTCCATCAGTATAGATACTCCGGATAATTATCCAATCAACGCAACTTGCCCATGTGGTTCAACGGTCACAGTAGAGTTGTTTATTCCGGATTTAGATTGATTGCATTTCCTCAGCAGTAATAGTAGGAGATACAACTCTCACCCTTCGGAAATAATGTTTCGACAAGCGATTTCAAGTCTCGGCCTACAAGAAAGTCAATGTTGTTATGTGAAATTTCATCTATATCATACACACCAAATATCAGACGAACCAGATCATTTGGTGGAGCACGAAATCCACGACTCTCATCTACTTCTTGCATTCCTATGTCAGTGATTTTCTCAATCTTACCATTCGATAATCTGAGCAAGTAGCAGTGACGGAATGTGTTGATTGTCAAGTCCTTCGTTAATCCCTCAAACATTGATCCCACAAGACGTTTCTCTAGGACAGGAGAGATTTTGTTGAGAAGTCCTAGTATGTTGGGAACGCGGAGTTGATATTTCCACCCTCCACGAATTCGACCACCAATATCCAGTGCAATTCTACTAAGATTATTAGTAGAAGGTCCTGTAATTCCAATTCGGTAGAATTCATGTTTCAGCGCCTCTGTCTTAATCAACTGTAACGCTCTCATGACACCATCATACGTGTTGATGCTACTCTCAATGACTCTCAGGGTTGAACCATGTGGACCTTTTGATGTCAGGTTCACAGCTAGTCGTAAGTATCCTATCACTCTATTATTGTCTTCAAAGAGAAATGTCCGAAACTCACCATGATACTCTCGTTTCGCTTCCTCCTGGATTTCCCAGAGCTCTCTACTCCTTGCTATATACACTCGAAGTCGACTGTTATGTTCATCATATAGGTTCATTATGTCAGTGAGGTCATTCGGGGTGCTTTCACGAATTTGAATTTTCATATATTCAGGTTGTGTGGTTTCTTCGATAGTAGGTAGCTGATCAACGGTCATCCAAAGAGTCCGGTCCATTGGAAGAACAAAGTCGTATCCAAACTGTCGATAGTAATATGGAATGCCCTGTATAGTGGAGATGTCGTATTCTCCAACTTGAAGCAATTCATCAAAATGTTCGTAAAGTGCACGAACAAGCCCCTTTCGGCGATGTTCTTTGAGGGTTCCTACAAAACCTAGCTCGAGATTCCGGAGTGGAACTCCTTCGTATGCCCACATACTGGGGATTGCATTCAGTGAAGATACAACAATGCCTTTGTCAATATCACGGATGTAGAAATTCAACTCTCTGCTGAATCCAGGTAGTTTTTCTATTTGGCGTCTCAGTTCCTCTCCATCTTCTTCATCGTGGATCGTGGAATTGAAACTAATCAGTTCTTCAAGTTCCTCATCAGTATGAACAACCCCAAACTCATAACCATCAGGTATCTTCATTGATTCTATCACCAGTCTTTGACGATGTGCATAACTCAGATAAAGGACAGATGTGGCATCTGGAATTCCGTCGGAAACACACTGTAGCGACCAAATCGATGATTCCCCAATATAGTTTGGCGTTTTGCTCCTCACCACCAAAATGGGTCATAAAATCCCTAGCATCTGAATCTGTAGGTCCTCTATACTTAATTCCAAACACTCTTGAAATAAAGTAAACAACGTTACCGTCAACAAGAGGAATTGATTCTCCAAATGCAAAATTTCGGACTGCAGATGCAATGTATACGCCAACTCCGGGTAAAGAGATAAGTTCAGCATAGGAAATCGGAACTTTTCCTGAATAACTCTTGCAAATGATTGAAGCCGTCTTTTTGAGCTGACGCGCTCTCACTGATTGGAGTCCCAGCGAGCTAATGACATGAGCAATGGTTGATTCCCTGGTCTGAGCTAGACGAGTGGGATTGTTGAACTGACTCAAAAACGAGTTATAGACTTTCGATACTGCAGTAGCAGTTGTTCTTCTCAGGAGCATCTCTGCAATCAGGATATGATATGGATTGGTCGTATTTCTCCAAGCGAAGCTCCTACCATGGTCTTCAAACCATTGAATCACTTTTCTTCTGATAATGGTCTGTTTCTTGACATCATTAATGGCAACCGCGCCCATGAGATTTCCTCATCCTGATTTGAGTATGGACTCTATTTGAGATGGAATACCAAGAGGTGATTCTAGAACAATGACCCGTTCCATTTCTCTCAGACGTTGAACATTTTCGAGGTCAACCTTACGGGGGCGAATTGTGAACACCTCACCCTTCGGTCCTAATGCCTCAATTTCCTCATCGAATTGATCAACGGGATACAACACTACAGGTGTATTTCCTTTCAGTGTCTGTGCAACTGAGTTTGAAACAAGAGTGTCAGCTATTCCATGGACAATTTTCGCGGTAGAATTAGCAGTAAGAGGTGCGACTACGAGAACATCATACTTACCTATCTGGAGAGGACCCGCAATGAAAGGCACGTTTGAGTTGGTTTCCTTCATAACCTTCCTAAAAGACTTTTTCAACTCATCCCAGAGACCGTACAATCTCAGCATCTGCTCTCCAGCCTTTGAAACTATCACAGTCACACGGTGACTTGGGTCTTCTTCTAATTGCTTCATGCTTTGGACTATCTCAAGTATATGATCACCAGATCCAGTAATTCCCCAGACAATACGTGCCAATGTAATCAATAGGAGATAGCTCCAATCACAGAAATACATATCCCAAAAACGAAAGCTGGATATTTGAGAGGGGATTACGTAGAGTAGACTACCTGTGTGAGGTGAGTTGAATGTACAACGTCAGCATTGGTATCACAACAAACATGGGAGAAAGTGCAACTGGATGGATTGCGCAAAATGCGGACTCTCTTGGTGCAAGAAGTATATGGATAGGGGAAGACATAGCTCTAGGTCAGGAAACCTTTGTGCTGACTGCGAATACTCTGATGCAAACTAAGAATGTGAGAGTCGGTACAGGGATTATTCCTGTACCGGTCCACAATATCGCCACACTTGCTCGAGTGGGCCTTGCACTCTCTGAAATTGGTGAAGGAAGATTTGCATTTGGGTTTGGTATAGGAGGTCTTCAGGATCTTGAAAGACATGGTATCAATATCAGGAAACCAGTGACTGAACTCAGGAAGACCGTCCAAACTTTGACTCGGTTATGGGAAGGAGAAACTGTTGATTCTGAGAGTGAAATGTTCTCACTCAAGAACTTTGGACTAGGCCAAGCAAATCCTCTCAAAGTACCTATTTTTCTCGGAGTTAGAGGTCCTCAAATGTTGAAACTAACAGGAAACATTGCCGATGGTGTGATACTATCTGGACCCTTTGACTATCTTAGAAATGCCATAACGATGGTTGAT
>SOKL01000053.1 GCA_004376265.1 Candidatus Thorarchaeota archaeon | reverse complement strand
AGATTGGCAGAGATAAATGGTGATTTGGGTGGTGAAGAGAATGGAGGTGTTTTCTATCCTCCTCATCAACCAGTCCGAGATGGTGCGATGACTGCTGCTCAAATCATCGAGATTGTGGCTATTGAAGGTAAGGCTCTCTCCCAATTAGTCGGAGAATTACCAGTGTACTTCAACACAAAAGTGAAAGTGCCTATCCCATCTGCCAAGAAGGAGGTCATCCTCCAATCAATTCTTGAACTCACTGAGGAAATGGACCGAATAACCATGGATGGAGTCAAAATCCTATATGATGAGGGTTGGCTACTCATTCGTCCCTCAGGTACAGAACCACTCTATCGCTGTTTTGCTGAAGGAAAAAATCAAGAAACTGCTGATAGGCTCTGTAAGATTGGTGTGGATTTGATCAAAACGGCAATTAAAAACACACAGTGATTTCTAGAAAACTAATCTTTTCAACTAATTCAAAATGAGATGATAGGGCCTTGCGGCCCTATGTTATTTTCCGACTGAGTAGATTCTACTCTTCGGTCTTTTCTGCCACTTCTTCTTCATCGAAGTCGAAATCCTCAAGTGGCTCTGGAGCGGGAGTAGTGAGCATAGTCCAACCAATCCACATTGCTATGACCATGATTAACACTACACCTAGCCAAATCGGTAGGTATACGAGGACCAGAGGATCGGGATTGAAGAGCCCTGCGAATAACCCGAAGGTAGCGTCAACCCATGTCCCCACGTCAGGGAACCACTGTAGAATTACTATCACCCATGTGTAGTATAGAAGCACTAGAAGTGCGAAGATGAAGATAAGGGCACCAATTGCCTTTTCTTTTCCGATCGTGATTACTCTCCTCAATTAGTTATAGGAACTAAGACGGATAGCGTCTGTGCCCTAATAAAAGGATTACGTACCATACTAGCCTTCGTTTGACTTCGGAATTAACAATAAATTGGATATATCCAGTCATTGTAGAATCAATTCCTCATTTCGTATTCCTTATATTGAGGACCCTTTTGAATCGCAATTGTTCACAAAACTATTGGAAGTGATACACGCTGACATTGAAGATTATCGTTCCTGTGAAACAGGTCCCTGAAGTAGCTGATGTACAAGTGGATGAAACCACTGGTACACTAATCCGAGATGGTGTGCCGAGTATTCTTAATCCATTTTGCGAATATGCTGTTGAGGCTGCCATTCAACTAAAAGAAAAGTATGGTGGAGAAGTGACCATCATCACAATGGGGCCACCACAGGCGAAAGAGGCACTGCTCAAGGCGCTGGCCATGGGTGGTGACAAGGCCATCCATATGACTGATCGAGCTTTTGCTGGAGCAGATACGTGGGTCACAGCACTCACCTTAGCTGAACAAATCAAAAAGATGGAGTTCGATATCGTGATCTGTGGCAAACAGGCTATTGACGGTGATACTGCCCAGGTAGGTCCAGAGATTGCTGAACTGTTGAGTGTCCCACAGATATGCTATGTTCGTCATCTCGAATTGAGTGAGGATGAAAAATTCGTCATCGCACATAGAGAAACAGATGAGGGATATGATGTTGTTAGAGCAAAGATACCCGTTCTGCTAACTGCCACAAAAGGTCTGAACGAACCTCGACTCCCCAACATTATGGGCATTATGCAAGCGAAGAAGAAGCCGATGGAGGAAGTAAATGCTGAAACCCTCGGATACGATGTAGACAAACTTGGTCTCAAGGGCTCCCCAACTCAAGTGAGGAAGGTCTTCCCACCTGAGAAGAAGAAGGGTGGAATCAAAATAGACGCAGAGGATCCGAAGGCAGCAGCTAAGGAGCTTGTTGAATTCCTAGCAAAGAAGGGGGCCATCTAACATGACCTTGAATTTTGATATTGATGCCTGCACTGGTTGCATGTTGTGCACAAAGGTCTGCAACTTCGGAGCCATCGAGAAGGATGGGGACAAGGTAAAGTTCGACTTGGACTTATGCGTGCTCTGCGGTTCTTGCGAAGAGGTGTGTCGTGATAACGCCATCAAGATTGAGAGAAAGATAATCGATAAAGAATCCCTAGCCGACTACAAGGATGTCTGGGTTTGGTGTGAGACAAGCGAAGGCCGCCTCAGAGGAGTTGGGCTTGAGCTTGTCACAAAAGGTCGCGAACTGGCTGACAAACTCGGTGAAAATCTTGTTGCTGTGCTCATCGGTCATGAGATAGAGGCTCACGCTGAGACCCTTATTCATCATGGTGCTGACAAGGTCTACGTCGTAGATGAGAAGATTTTCGAGCATTATACAACAGATGCCTACACTATTGCATTGAACACGTTGATTGCACCTCACAAACCATCTATAGTTCTGTATGGTGCTACAAGTAACGGTCGCGATCTTGCACCTCGTGTCGCTGCAAGGATGGCTCTCGGACTTACTGCTGACTGCACAGGACTTGCTATCGATGATGAGCGCCAGCTCATTCAGACTCGCCCTGCGTTCGGTGGCAACATCATGGCAGAAATCATTTCACCATACACTCGTCCTCAGATGGCGACAGTACGACCAAATGTCTTCAAGCCTGATGAACCAGATACATCCCGTACTGGTGACATCGAGAAGGTCGAGTTGACCATTAGTCCTGTTCAAGTAAGGACAAGGGTTTTAGAATCAGTCAATGAGACTGTAGAGGGAATGAGATCAGTTGAGGAAGCAGATGTTATCGTCTGCAGTGGTCGTGGTATCAAAGACCCATCAAATCTAGAAATGCCAAAAAAGCTTGCTGAACTGCTTGATGGTGCTGTTGGTGGCTCACGTCCCATTGTTGACCTTGGATGGCTTCCACCATCACAGCAGGTCGGGCAATCTGGAAGGACAGTCTGTCCCAAACTCTACATTGCGTTGGGAATCTCTGGAGCTATTCAACATCTTTTTGGAATGCAATCCAGCGATATCATCGTGGCAATTAACAAAGATCCTGATGCTCCCATCTTCAGTGTTGCAGATTTTGGTATTGTTGGTGATATTTTCACTGTATTGCCAGAAGTCATCGAAGCTGTCGAAGAACTACAAGCGAAGAGATAGAGGTTTTCCTCTATCTTCCTCATTTTATTTAATATCCAGCTTCTTGGCTCTACAGAAACCATAAAATAATCATTTGAATAATAGATACAGGAGAGTTTGCCAAATGTTCAAAAGATTCAGAGGGACAAAGCTGTTTCTTACCAAAGATGATGAGCTGATACATTCAGGCAAACCATGGAAGAAACGATCCAAGTCAGGGGTGTTCCTAACGTCATGTGGACGTGTAGTGTCGATTGACCAAGAATCAAGAGCGACAGCGCATGTTGGATACAAGATTGTTTCAGCAAAACGTGCAACATGCAGGGAGTGCAACAAAAGAGAAGGAAAAGCAGTAATGGACAGGGTCAGCCATGGTAGAAGAGTGGATCGGCTATTTTGAGTCAGCCCGTTTCCATGTGTTTCCCACACTTCTTATAATTTCAATCTCAATAGATGTCATTTTTTTCTTGATAACACTCATATGAGAAAAGACCCAAGAACTACTGAGAAATTATAACACGAGGTCGATGAGTGATGTCTGAAGAAGCGGAGATTGAGAAGATTGCTCAAATCATCTATGATGCCATCTTTAAGGATGAATCATCAGTGGATATTGATGGAGAGGAATATCAGATTCAGAAGACATCAAAGAGCAAGGTCCGGCTGGTGAAATATGGTGACCTAACATTCATCGAGCAGAATCCATTCACGTCGTCTAGGTGGGCGAGGGAGGCTCAGTCGGGGCATCAGATAATGTGGGTGATGAGAGAGCGACAATATCTTGCTCGGATTCGAGATGGCAAGTTTCTAGACTTGAAGAAATAGGACCTTTTCAGTCCTCAACTTTTACTCTCAGTTCTATCATCACTGGAAATTCTATACCATGATAGTGGAATTGAAGGTGAGATCGCTCTCTGTCAGGCAACCCACGCTGACACATACTTTTGCACTGTAGAAAAACTTTATATAGAAACTGTACTAACTTACAGTTGTAATAATTTACAGTTGGCGAACAGATAATGAGTGACGATATAGATAATATTCGCAAAGAACTTGAAGAGGTTCGAAAGCTCAAAGAAGAGCTGCGACGAGAAGTTGATGAAGTTAGGCGTGACAAGGAAGAAACCGAACGACGCAAAGCTGATACATTTAGACGTGCTAAGGAAGAAACCCAACAACGCAGAGCTGATTTACATAGGCCCCCTAAACCACCTAGACCACTTCGTGTACCCCGTGTACCGAGACTAGCGCGACTCAACTTAGATTTTGAAGGACTAACTGATTCTCTTGAGACTATGATGGACGGACTCGGAGATCAAATCGAGATGAGCCTGAAAAGTGTTGAAGGTCTGAAGATTCCTGGCATACGGATACACAAGGGTCGTAGAAGGACCAAGAAGAGAAGGAAACACCAAGCTATGATTGAGTCAATAGCTCCTGAAAGAGTGGCTAAGATAGTCGCACCTCTTGGAAGCGAAGAAAGATTGAGACTTCTAGATTTTCTAAAGGCTGGTGGCAAGAGCTTCAATGATATTGAGAACCACACTGGAAAAACTGGTAGTTCTCTGACCCATCACCTCAATCCATTGGTTGAAGCAGGTTATGTTGTCAAAGGCGAAGTCCGTGGAACTTACTATGTCACAGTGGAAGGACGGTTAGCTTATCGATTAGCACAGTGGTTGACTCATAGAGTTGAGAGTCAGAGGAAACAGAACGGAAACAATGGTGATGCCGAGGTTGCTGTTGAGTTTGTTGATGATGAATCAGCTTTGGAAAAGGCTGAAGAACATCTTGAGAAACTGGCAGATAAGCTGGAAGAAAAGAGAGACGACATTGAAGAACATCGAGAGGCAATCGAAGAGGCTAGAGAAGAAGAAGAAGAAGCACGGGCTGAAGAACTCGAAGATGAAGACGATGATACAGATGATCTAGATGACCTAGACTGGAAGGAATAAGGAGGACAAGAAAATGAAGAGATTTACACCTGATAGCACTGTAATGGTAACAACACAGGAGATAGAAATCATCTCACATGAGAAAGCCTACGTTAGATTAGAGGCCGGATGTGTCTGGTCATACCTTCTCGAGGATGGAGCTAGGATTGGAGTCGCATTTTCTGGACCCTCTCGTTTCGCGGTTGACGCGATCGCTGAGACCAAGATAGGGGCCATAGGAGAATCTGTGACTGGCACACTTGTTGGAGTTCAGTTGTTCATTGGTCCTTCCTCCTTGGAGAACATATCCAAGAGTGCTGACAACTCTGATTTACAGAATCAGGAATACAGCAATGCAGACGCATTCACCAAAGCTGTCGATTCCACTATAGAGGACCTTGTGAATAACAAAGACACAAAGACAAGGTTCGACATAAAGAAGGAGACTTGGATATTCTTTGGCAAGGACAGTTCTGAGAAGAAGATCATCCTTGTTTTGAGCGAGAAGAAGGGCCTTGTCTTCATCTACGGAAAGTTGGTCCATGTGGTTGGCGATGATAATCTTGTGTCAGTGAGCAAATCTGGAGTGGTCGTGTCAAACTCTGATGGAAAGCAGCTCATTGTCAACAAGGATGGAATTATCGGTCTGGACAGCTGCGTAGACATAGGTCCGATAGTCACACGATCCGTATCTGGTGTCATGAAGGGTCTAAAGTCATTGAAATCTATGAAGTATGCAATGAGTAGCTTTCCAGCCTATGAATCGGTCGATGACTTTGATTGGAAGGATTGAACAAGCATGAGTGGACATAGAATGATTCGACGACCTGAAACAGATGCAGTTCAATACATACTCCAGGTCCCTTTCGACACACAACACCGCAATTATGGTGACATTAGTCTTGAAGACTAAAGCACAAACCTAGCAGTAAGCATGTTTCGGGGTCCGCTCTTTTTCGGGCCCCCCTTTCTTTCTCTACTATGATGCTCTGATGGCTCTAGGTCTAATCTGAAGTTCATAGAGAGAGTAGTACTTGCCCTTTCGTTGCATAAGATCAGCATGCTTTCCAACTTCCACAATCTTACCATTCTCAATGACGATTATTCTATCTGCATTGACAATTGTGGATAGTCTGTGTGCAATCACAATTGATGTCCTTCCAGCAAGGAGTGCTTTCATTCCTTTCTGAATTGCATGCTCAGTGTATATGTCAACGGAGCTTGTGGCCTCGTCAAGTACGAGAATCTTTGGATTTGCAAGCAATGCTCTAGCGAAACTAACCAATTGGCGTTCCCCTTCTGACAGTCTGCTACCTCGCTCACCAACTTCAGTATCAAAACCATTTTCTATGCCCTCAAAAATTCTCAGAGCTCCAATTGCCTTTGTAGCTGCGATAATCTCTTCATCCGTCGCATCAGGTCTACCATATCTGATGTTTTCTCTGATTGTGCCCATGAACAGAAACGCATCTTGGAGAACCAGTCCGATTCTGGCATGTAGTGATTTCTGTGTGACTGACCGAATATCGATTCCATCTATCATGATAGAACCGTTAATCACCTCATAGAACCGATTCAGAAGACTCACAACAGTTGTCTTACCAGCTCCTGTGTTTCCCACAAGGGCAACCGTTTCACCAGGTTGAATCTCAAGTTGAAAATCTTCTAAAACAATCGGTCCATCACCGTATCTATATTCATCAATCTCGAATTGAATGTGTCCTTCTACTTCTGGCATGGGTGTTGCGTCAGGGCTGTCCACTACGGCAGGTCTTGTGTCAACAACCGCGAACACACGCTCGCCACCGGCAAAAGCACTCTGGACTGAAGTGTAGAAGTTAGCGATGATAAGAATGGGTCTAAAGAAGCGGTCGTTGAACTGGAGGAAGAGAACGATGGTTCCTAGTGTGATTGAAAGTGGATCTTGAATGTACAGCAAACCCCCAACAAGAAGAATAATGGCAATACCCAACCCACTTATGAACCGTATAATCGGGAAGAAGGTTGCCTGTGCCTTTCCAGCATCAACGTTGGCCTGATAGTCTTGCTTGTTGACCTCATCAAATATCTCTGCACTGATTCGCTCTCGTGCAAAGCTCTTGGTGACTTTTGCACCTGAGATACTCTCTGCATAGTTGGCAGTGACACTAGAAATTGTCTTTCGTGTTCTTCGATAAGCCTCTCTCAGTTTCTTTCTGAAGTAGAGTGTTGTAATCAAAAGCACCGGTACAACAGATAGAGAAGCAAGAGCAATTCTAGTATCCACAGTGAAGATTATTACTCCAATAGCAAACACGACGAAAATCTGAGCAAATGCACTGATGAGACCTCCACTCAAAAGCTCGCTCATTCGATCGACATCGTTCGTCAATCTTGAGATGATTCTACCACTTGATGAATGATCATGGAACTCCTCTGACATATCCTGAACATGCGAATAGAGTGCTTGTCTGATATCGTAAACCGCTCTCTGTCCCATCAATGCCATGATATACTCTTGACCATAGGCAGAGAGCCATGCAAAGAACTGTAGTGAAATATAGAATAATGAGGTAAATAGGATTGCTTGTAAGTTGCCGCTTGGAAAGTCTACATCAATTGCATGCATCAGAACAAATGGAGTCCACACATTAATTATAATGCCGAACACAGTCAATACGACCACTGATGCAAATAATCTCCGATAAACAAGAAGATACTGAACCATTCGCCAGAGGAGGGTGCGGTCTGTATATTCGTAAGTCCTTGCATCTGGGTCATCATCTCTATCCAAGCTCAAGGACTGTCACCTCCTCGTATGCTTACCTTTGCGCCAGAATCATCTGAGATTACGGCTGCCAATTCCATCTCCGTAAGAGTTTGGTGTATTCCTGCGTAGAGGCCTCCTGCTGTTACTAATTCCTGATGAGACCCCATCTCCACAATCTGCCCTCGTTCCAGCATCACAATCAGGTCAGCATTCCTGACGGTACTCAAGCGGTGTGTTATGATGAATGTGGTTCTATCTTTCATCAAATTCTCCAATGCTTTTTGAATTAGCATCTCAGTTTTTGCGTCCACCGAGCTTGTGGAATCATCAAGTATCAGAATACTTGGGTCTGCTAAGAGTGCCCGAGCAATGGCCATTCGCTGTTTTTGACCACCGCTCACAGTGACCCCTCGTTCACCAATCTCTGCATCATACCCTTCTTCAAGAGTCATAATGAAATCATGGATCATTGCTGCTTTTGCGGCATCTTGAATTTCTTCTAGAGTAGCCTCAGGTCTACCGAAAGAAATGTTCTCGCGAATGGTGGCTGAGAACAAGAAGGGGTCCTGGTGTACAATTCCAATACGCCTTCTTAGGTCCTCTATTGAATAAAGTCGTACATCAATTCCATTGACACATACCGTACCTGGAGCTTCGACCTTGACTCGCTCGCCCTCTATCTCAATATAGTTTCCATCAATCGGATATTTGTTCCCCCCAATTTTCACTGAACCTTTGTCGGTCAGACTGTATGTTTTTCCTTGGTAAGTGACTGTACTGTTCTTGTCAACATCGTAAAATCTTGGAATGAGATTGATTAAACTCGTCTTACCAGAACCTGTACCTCCCAGTAATGCAACAATTTGCCCCGGTTTAACACTCATTGAGATATTTCTTAGTATGAAGTTGTCCCCGGTATAGCTAAAGTAGACATTGTCAAAATCAACAGCACCTGCGAAGTCGGACACGTCAACAGGGTTTTCCGGATTAGTGACTGCTTCAGCAGCATCTAAGATGTAGAATGTCCGCTCACCAGACGCTGATGCCCTTTGATACATTCCGACTCCCCAACTGAGAAACCTCGCAGGCATCATCAACATTCCCACGAGAGAAACGAAACCAACAAACTCTCCCATCGTCAATAAGGATGACCCTTGGTTGATCAGGTCTCCACCGATATAGATTAGGAATCCAATGAGTGCACCAAACAATGCGGGGAGCATAGGATGGTAGAATGAAAGGAGTCTACTAGCTTCAACTCGTAGCTCCAAGAATCCCTGGTTCTCTTTTTCTACTCTTTTTCTCTCTTTTTCTTCTTGTGCGTATGACCGTACAACCTTGTGTCCAACAACATTCTCCGCTAACACTGAGCTTAGAGCACCATACTGCTTTCGAGCTGCATAGAAGACTGGTCTCACCTTTTTGACAAAGACGTAGATGAATCCGATCATGATTGGAATTACCATGAGCATGTAGACTGTGAGTTCTGGACTGATGGTATACATAACAAAGAAAGTGCCGATGAGCATTGAAAGACCGATGAATTCAACTCGGAGCCCCCAAAAGAGAAACTCTCTCATTGTAGTGACATCGGCGGTTGCACGTGCCAACAATTGGCCTGTTTCATTCTCGTCGTAGAATGCAAGATCTTTACCCATGAGACTCTCATAGATGTCCTTTCTAAGGTCATAGATCACTCTCTGTGAAGAAATCGCAGCCCCATATCTTCCAAAAGTATCGAACAGGGAATAAAGACCTCCGAGTGAAACATATAGTAGCGTGAATGGTAAAAGTTGGTCTAAATTATCCGCCAGAATCACATTGTCAATAATATGTATCAGGACAATTGGTGCCATGAGGTTGAACATAATGCCAATACTAGCTGAGAATAGGAAACCAAATAGAATTCCTTTGTGTCTAAGCGAATATCCCAGCAACCTACTGATATGGCCCATCTATTCAACTCCTTTCAAGGTCGAAATATGCGTAGATGATAAGACTTGTGTAGCATGCACATATTTTGTATGACCAAAGTCATCTATTTGCTGCACTTCTCTACCAACCTAACCCCAAGACCCCTGCACTCCTCAAGAATAGAATCACTCGGATAATCCTTTGCCTTGATAGGCTTCTGGTCAACTAGAATTGCGCCAAGTTCTGTTAGTTTAGCTGCAATCTCATCAGGTGCTTCTCCGCTCCATCCATATGAACCGAATGCCCCTGCTGGAAGTCCATTAAGTACTGGAAGTTCAGACATGATTCTCTTGAGCATTGGGAGGACTCTCTTCATACGTGTTGAGCTTCCAAGTACAAGCGCACATGCATCACCAAGTTCAGAGAATTCCTTGGCTTCAATAAGAATCCCTTCAGCACCAGCTGAGGTAACACCTTCACTAATCGCTTCGGCCATTGCTTTTGTCCGGCCCCTAGTGCTTTCCCAAACAATCATGACTTTCATTATTATTCCTGATGACGGTACATGTGGTTAAAAAAAGATTATCGAAATAGGACGTTGTAACCACTTTGTAGATAAGGCTGTGCGCTTACTTTGATAGATGTATGAGTGACCCAGAAATCCCCCTGAAGATTCGGTTGAAGGCAAAGAAAGTCTGTGACATTCTCATCCGCTATTATGGTAAGGCAGTGAGTTCGAGAAAACTCCCTCCTCTGGATGAACTTGTCATGACGATCCTCAGTCAACATACGTCTGATGTGAACATGTTTCGTTCTTTCGGGTTTCTTAAAGAGCGATATCTTACTTGGGAAGAAGTACTAGAAGCACCTCAGGACGAATTGGCCCTTGTTATCAAATCATCAGGAATGTACAATCTGAAAGCAAAACGGATTCAAGCTACATTGAGAGAGATTCACACTAGGGTTGGGAAATTGGATCTCACACTTCTTGAAACGATGGAATTAGATGAAGCCAAGAAGTGGTTGACCTCGCTGCATGGAGTTGGCCCCAAAACAGCTGCGATTGTCTTGCTGTTCTCATTTGAACGCCCTGTCCTACCTGTGGACACACATGTCTGGCGGGTGACAAAACGTCTGGGGTTAATCGAACAGAGGGTTTCAAGGGAAAAGGCGCATGTTCTTCTAGAACAAATAATGCCGAGTAGCTGTATTCCCTCTTTGAACAAGAATCTAGTACGCCATGGTAGAGAAGTATGTCGAGCACAGAATCCAAAATGTGATGACTGTTTTCTCAGTCATCTCTGTCAATATTATAGCTCTCTCAAGTAACGTTTGAAACGCTTAGATGCCCGTTTTAGAAGTTGTTCCTAACAATACCCTAAAAAGGCGCTCGGTTTTATATCGATATTCATCTATACAAATATTTGGAGTTTGGCTCTGTGGAATTCTTCCTATTGACTATTGGTGCGGCGCTTGTGCTAGCATACATTGGCGCTTACATACTCAAGAGGTTAGGTGTCCCCCAGACTCTTGGATTCATGATTGCTGGTGTTGTTCTTGCGCTCATTGGTATTATGACAGAGGAAAGCGTTCAGAATTTGCAATTTTTTGTTTCACTAGCTCTAGGTTTGATTGGATACAACATCGGTCATGAATTGAGCAATCCAAATCTTACTGGTCCACGAATCCGAAGACTACTAGTCATAGTTCTCTTTGAGGCTACCACAGCTTTTGCAGTTGTTACATTCTTGACCTATATGATTCTCTCAATAGTTGGTTTTCCAAATCCTCTACCCACAGCAATTCTTTTTGGAGCTGTTGCCAGTGCTACTGCACCTGCGGCAACAGCAGATGTTGTCTGGGAGTCTGAATGCGAAGGACCATTGAGTTCATCACTCATGTTTGTGCTTGCAGCTGATGATATTGCTGCAGTCATTCTTACCAACTCCGCCATTGCTTTTGCATTGTGGATTTATGTTCCAGGTTCAATGACACTCACAGCCGTCATGATTGAGCCAATAATTGGAATCATTGCATCAGTAGCATTCGGAATCATCTTTGGTTTGATATTCCTGTATCCCGTGAATAGTGAAAGAGATAGAGGAAAGCTTCTCGAGCTTGAGATCGGTATGGTCATCCTTTTGATAGGGTTCATTGAATTCGTAAACTGGTATCTCGAATCTCTAGGATTCTATATTCACATCAGTGACATTTTTGCAGCGATGGTCTTCGGGTATCTTGTTAGATCAAGAATCGATCACGATAAGGAACAGGTTCCCAAACTACTGGAGAGAGTGATGTCTCCTGTAGTGATGGTGTTCTTCGTAATGGTTGGTGCGAGAATGGCCCAACTTCTCTCCACATCTGAAACTATCTATTTGATTGTGATTACAGCCACTCTGTATCTGATAGGTAGAACTCTTGCGAAATACTTTGGAGCTGCGATAGGAGGTCGCATTGTTAATGAAGTTCCAGTAATACAAAGATATCTTGGTGGATGTCTACTGTGTCAAGCTGGTGTAGCTCTGGGTCTCTCTTTTATCATCGAAGAAACATTCATTGCGTTGGGCGGTGAAGCTCAAATAATGGGCACGTTCATTCTTGGAGTTGTAGCACTTTCGACAATGGTTCTTGAGATGGTAGGACCACTGGCAGTCAAACAGAGTTTGAAAGCAGCCGGTGAGTTCCCAGAAGATCATATTATCTTTGAGCCACATCACACAACTCTTACAGATGTCGCAGATGATAAGACCAGTCTTGCTGACCTTGGTGATGAAACTCTGGATGTTGATTTTGAAGACGAATCGAATCTATGAATTCCAACATCTTAAAAACCCCCTCTCCTCTTCTCTCAATTATGACAACTGACAACTGCATTCGCGATGAGCCCTGGCAGATTCTATGTCGTGTGGTAAAACAAGAAGGTAGCTGTGGAGCTGGACATAAAGTCGGCGACAAGGTTCTCTTCACAGGTGATGAGGTCAAAGGGAAGATATGCATCAGTGCCATGTATTCTATGATGTCGAAGATCTATGCTATGATGTACAATGCGAGATTTCCTTGGCTGGATGATCAATGCAAATCAACTCATGCCTGTCCTGATGGATTCAATCCTTTGATGTTCGAGTTACATCGGGTTCCACATGAATGAATCAGAATTCCTCTTCTGCAACTTCCTCAATCTCATCAAGAAACGGATCCTGTTTAGGATCCATTAAGGGTGCAAAAGCACCCTGGAGGTCCTCTAGTACAGCATCTTTCTGAGGGCGATTTGACATAACAGGAGCGATTCGACCGTACCATCCACAGTCAATGCAATAGAATGCTGGTTGTAATGATCCTGGAAAGATTCCGAGATCATGGGCCGATGTCATATCAACGAGTCTTGCGCTCTTACAAAGTGGACAGATTGGAAGGTCGGCGGTTATTCCCTTTCGTTTTAATCTATCAAGAGCTTCCCTGACTGCCTTAAGTCTGCGAAGCTCGCTCAATTCTTTTCTTGTAAGTTGTCCAGCGACAGTCTCAGACATGTCTTCACCACCTATTCATCCTGACAGTATCGTTATACTCTTTTTGTAAGGACACGAATTGCACTGCTAACGGAGTCGAATTGATAAGTCTAGAACTCCAATGTTTGCCTATGACCCGCGCCAGAGACCGGATTAAACGACTGGACATTATTCTAGTCATTGTTTCTGTGGCGACTCTATCGATAGCGCTCTGGACATGGATCACCGCAATGCCTGTTGCGCGGGAAATTGTATTCTTAGCTACTACGATTGCTCTTGTGATCTCATTAGTTCTCATTGTCAATGTAGCTATTCTTGTTGTCATCAGACTTCAGAGAAGGGTTTCCCATCTTGAGGATATGATTACAGGAGATGAGGTCAGAGTGTCTGTTCCGGACAAAGTGGTTGTTGTAACACTCACAAATACTGAACGGCGGGTCATCAATCGTCTTGAAGAGAATGAAGGTCAGATGACCCAAGACGAACTACGAAGGGTGACCGGATTGAGCAAGTCCACACTGAGTGTAACTCTTTCCGCACTTGAACGTAAAACTCTGGTGAGTCGAGTGGAAAGCGGAAGGACCAAGATAGTCATCTTAGAACAGAATGTGACACGCTGATAGACCTTATCGAACGGTTTTAAACAGTAATAGCACCCTATACATCAAAATCTGGTTTCATAACTCCGTTTGTTTCTAATGACTGAACGGTTCACAGAAAACCCCTATTATACTATGTGTCCCTCCTTTTACTCGTGTTATAACAATCGAGATGAATTAACGATGAAATCTATGTTACTCAAATTCTCTGTTCTGACGTTGCTGACCAGTCTAGCAATAACTGGTATCGGGATGCAACTCCCCCTAGTTCAAGGGAATCCGTTCAATCCTGCACAGATTGCAAGTCCGTTCACTGAGATGCAACCAGGAATATATGTGGCCTGGGAATGGTGGAACGAGTCCGGAAGCGACTTTGCAGTTCCAATGGAACCAGGATATTTTACTGATACAAACATCACAGAAACGGGTTACGAATACATCGCAGAATATTATGTAGAGGACCGCTTTGGAAATAATTACACGATTACCGGGAGTAGTTTCAACAACTGGTCTTCTGAATGGGCCTTCTCACACCTTCTTGTTGTGGTCCTTCTCGATCCGGATGCCTCATACATGGCCTGGATGGCAGACCAAGATAATGTCACTGACCTATGGAGTATATACTGGATGCCTGATGGTGGAGCCCTTTCTGGTGATGAGGTGTTCATCTACTCCTCTTTCTACTACAATGAATACAGCAGCAGTTCCTACTACAGGGCTGACTATCGGTGGACTGATGGGAGCGGTTTTCCAGTTGAAGCAAACATCATCATTCCTGACCTAGCTGAAGAGTACCAGTGGGCTTCATACATGAATGGGACACAAGTGTATGACTACGACTATGATTACTGTAGCTTTGGATACGATGTGAATGAGATGTTCAAGACTGAAAACACAGAAGAGTGGATGCAGCATTATTTCTCTGGTTTGAGTGTGTTCAATGACACAAATGACAACGGTCGAATGGACCTAGTCTATGACGAAGTTGGATACGACTTTAACGAGGACGGAGAAATAGACTGGGTCAGTACTGAGCTGAACCGTACTGCTTCCGAGTTGGTATATGATTTCTACGCAGATCATGCTGAGGTGGGTGAGATTGTCACTCCTTACATCAATGCCGACAATCAGATTGAATGGAGTGCAGAGGTCGTCAATGTCCAGGGCAACCTCATAGAGTATTACCCCATCAACTCCTGTTTCTGTGAGATTTGGCCGCCCCACGGATCTGATTCTAGTGATCAAGAGTCAATCCCTGTGACCATTGAAAGTCTTGAGCTCACCTTCAGATT
>SOKL01000243.1 GCA_004376265.1 Candidatus Thorarchaeota archaeon | reverse complement strand
TTCCTGGGAGTACATCACTCTGGTGTCCAAGATTGTACAATTAACAATGAACGGTAAAGAATCTGATATGCTCCAGGACATTCTGGAAGAAGAGATTGTGGGTGATGACGACGGTGTTGATCCAATTGCTGCAGAAGACGAAGCATCCGATGAAACGAATAGTGAACAGAATCATTAGTTCGCATCGTTAGTAATTCTTAAGTGCTGTCAAATTGTTTCATAACTATTCAGGTGACTGATTTGGCAAGTACAAGTGTTGTAGAAGTGAAATGCTCCAAATGCAAGAACGCATACGAAGCAGACGTGATTGATCATATAGACCTGTCAGAAGATCGCGATTTGATCAAACCACTAAAGTCTGGCAAAGCAAATCGGGTGCAATGCCCGAAATGCAAGAAAGTAATGTACTTAGACCGAAGCATCGTTTTGAATTTCGAACCAGAGAATGTGATAGTTGTCTTCGATAAGAAAGCAAGAACAACTGCAGCAAAAGAAAGTCTCATGGAGGACTATCGTAATGTTGTATCCTTTAATGAGATATTGAGTGAGGTTGCAGAGGAAACAGAGTTCACGATAATCACCAAGCTTGACAAGTTAAAGGTCATGCTAGATGATTATCTCAAAGCTCACAAATAGTTTGACTATAGTCTCCTTTTTCCGAGCAAGAATTCTTCAACCCACCGCTCAGCCCTGTACATTGTGGTGGGCGTGGGCGGCATTTTGAATCCATAAGCTGAAATTGACTCTAGGGCTCCACCAAGTCCTCTTTTTAGAGCAAGCTTTGTTCCACGAATTGAATCCATGAGAATTGGCCCTGCATTTGGTCCGTCGGTCACTTCCATTCGGATATCTATCTTTATTGGAGCTCCACCAAACTGACGTCCGTTTATGTAGAAGAAAGAATCCCGATCATTCGCCTTGAAAGAAACGAAATCACTTGAGCCAGCTATGATTGGTGCGTCATAAGGAAGGTCCTGACTAACGGCGTTACTCTTTACATCTCTCTTCCTCATCCTTCCTCTGTAGTGAGAATCAAGTGACTCTGCACCACCACCAATATCAAGCTGGTAGCTTTGGTCTACTCGTACACCCCTCGCGACTAATAGTTGGAGGATACTACGATGGAGCACAGTGGATCCAAGCTGGTCTTGAATGTCATCTCCAACTAGTGGGAGACCCTTCTCTTCGAATTTCTTACTCCATTCCAGATCAGATGCAATAGGAATTGGTGTACCATTGATATATGCACATCCCGCCTCGAGAGCCGCATTCGCGTAATATTTGGTGGCTTCTTCTGCTGAACCTGGAATTAGGTTGATAAGAATCTCGGCACCTGAGTCCTTGAGCACTTTTACGACGTCAGCATCATTGGCTTTAGATTCAGTGACGAGGGCTCTGAGCATGTCGTCTAGTCCATCAAGAGCTGGTCCTTTCATCACTTCAACATCTGTTTTCGGAACTTTAGCAAAACCCATCACATTGTTTGGTTTGGCAAATATGGCATCTGCAAGATCAAATCCCACTTTAGTGTCAGCGACATCAAAGGCTGCTACGAACTCGATATCCTTGATATGATACCCTGCAAAGTCTGGATGTCCGAGCCCGATATTCTCGCTATCTGCTCTGGCTTCCTTGTAGAATTCAACACCCTGCAAAAGTGCGCTAGCACAGTTGCCTACTCCAACAATTGCCACTTTTATTCCATTCAAATGTGCCACCTCTGGTTCCAGTCTTGCGATTTCCGGTACAATTCTTATAAATTATTCTATACCCATAGAATAGTTGAATTCCCGAAGCACTTATGTTAGTATGATGTACATACAGTACTTGGACGATAGGCTGGAGCTCTATTGCTCTCGCGTCATCGAAAGTCGTGGGAATGGCGCAACCGCGTTGGCTAGGCAATACGAATGTCCTTCTGCAGGGAGATTCGGCTCCCACCCAATAGGGTTCAGGGAGATGTCGAAGCATCGTGAGTACTGGAGCATCACTCATGTTTAATAAACAAAAAAGAGGGTGGACCTCGAGCCCAAAAATGGGTAAAGTCTTTGGCAATAGCCTTCGTCCACCTCTTTCTAACAAAAACTTCTTGTGCATGGGTTTATAGGGGATTTGAGATTAGCATGACTCGCAGTGACCTCAAATTGAATCATAAGCTCCAGAGTTTCAGGCACAGCTTTGCGACCACTGAAGAAGATTCTACTTTTGAAAGTCTGCATAAAACAGTGAATGTGAGAAATCATGAGTAACGAAGAAAGAGAACCGATTGAAGCAGTTATTTCTGAACTCGAACCAAGAATGAAGAGCGTTAACATTTCATTCAAGGTGATTGAAAAGGGCGAGATTCGGGAAGTAACATCTCGGGCAGATGGCGAACAACATCGTGTCTGTGATACGATTGTTGGAGACAGCTCCGGGAAAGTTACAGTACCTCTATGGGATGCATCAATTGACGAAGTTGAAGTCGAGAAATCATACAGGCTTGAAAACGGTTACACGACTCTCTTCCAGAGACGTCTTAGATTGAATTTCGGTCGTTATGGCACCTTAAAACCAGCTGAGGAAGAGATTACTGAGGTAAATGATGAAGTCGATATGTCTGAGCAAGAACATGAACGCAGATCCCGATAGGGTGGAGATCGCCGCCAAAACGCATACAGGCGAGAGCACAACCGTGGATACTGATTTATAATCTTCCAATTTTAGGGTGACATCGCTTCTGGTGAAGGTCACCCATACTACTATTTTTCCAGACTTTCAGCCACTAAGTCGACAACATCAACTATTCTTGCACTGCTACCTGCAATCTCAACACCATCGATGAGGTTGTGTTCACAAAAGCGTCAGGTAGTGGCAATGATATCAGGTCCTTCATTATCCGCGGTTCTAACGCGATCAGCATCTATCTTCCTTGACAGGTCTGGGTCGTAGGAACGTAAACCACCCCCAGCTCCACAACACATCTGCACGTGGTGATACAAATTCTTCTCCAACAATTTCTTCAAGCCTCTTGATTATCTTCCCATTCATCGCCACTCATCTCCTTGAAGGTTTAGAAGATGTTTTTTATCTTCATTAGATCAGAAGTTGACCCTTTCACCTTCAATTTCCGTTTAAAAAGAGCCGACACTGCACTCATTTCCTCAAGGAAAAGCTTGCGTACTGTTTCTTCATCACTCTGAATTCTTATGTCTGGATTATCTATTGGTCCCTCATGAACAGTAATTGTATTGTCCTTCACAATAAAGTGGTATTCAGATCCCTCTTTCAAAGAAAGCTGTGCAGTTCGTTCCCAGCCTTCAATCGCGTTCTTTGTCTTCTCACGTTCAAGGCCAATAACAATTCGTTCTCTAATAAGCTCGAGTAAATTTTGAGTCATCTCTTAGCTCTCCGTTAACATTCGCGCAGGTTCCGTATGGGATTTAGTTGTTTTCGTTGTTAGATCCTATATTCCTTTACGATGTCAAGGAATTTCCTGACATTCTCTGTTATGACTTCGAAGCGTCCTTCTTTAATCGCTTTCTTATCGGTGATTGCTCCTCCGACCCCTAATGCAAAGGCTCCTGCGTCAAGCATTGGACCTGCAGTTTCCAAGTTCACTCCTCCAGTGGGTACAAGTGGAATCTGAGGTAGAGGTCCTCTAATAGCTTTGAGATACGCGGCACCTCCCACTGAACCACATGGGAAGACCTTGACCGCATCGGCTCCAATGGTGTAGGCGTCAAGAATCTCTGTAGGAGTGAGTGCTCCTGGAATGATTGGTTTGTTATGTTTTATAGCGGTCTTAATCAACTCACGAGAATAGTTCGGACTGACAATGAACTGACTTCCAGCTCTGATTACTTTCTCAACCATTTTGCCATCGAGAACGGTGCCTGTTCCAATTAGAACTTTATCACCAAACTGCTCAACGAGTTTCTTAACAACTTCAACAGCACCTGGAACACTCATCGTTACTTCAATGATGTTCACATTTCCAGCAAGAAATGCATCAGCAACTTTGAAAGCTATCTCTGCTGATTCTACACGGATGATTGGGATAAGTCCGGTGTCATGAATCAGCTTCATCGCTTTTTCTTTACCCCACATATCATATCACCTGTCGATTCGAAGACATCTCTCGCGACCCGTAATCAATTTCTCACATTCTGACTTGTAAAAAA
>SOKL01000311.1 GCA_004376265.1 Candidatus Thorarchaeota archaeon | reverse complement strand
ACTGCGCTCTCTAACTGAATTATTAGTGAATAGGCTCCCTTCATTGGGAAGAATACTCGCACCCCTATTGATAAGCTTCACTCACAGTCGATATTATCATAAGTACCGATGAGACTCGGTGTGATTGAGATGGCATCAACAGAAATTATTCCTGGTATTCACGTGGTTCGTGGAAGATTCGCTGGAGAGTTTGGCTTTATCGCTAGCTATCTCATTATTGACGAGGACGAAGTATTGGTTATAGACCCCGGAACTGCTGGAGATCCGGGAAACAGGCTTGAGAAATCTATCAAGAACTTGGGTCTTGATCCAAAGACTGACATTGTAGGTATCGTGTGCACACATGGACACCCTGATCATGTGGGAGGTGCAGGTCGCTTCAAGAGAGTAACCAACGCTCCAATTATGATTCATAGAGAAGATGCTGAGATTCTCCAAAAACCCGGTGACTTTCTCAACAATCGTCTCATACTTAACCGCGCACAGAGATTCTCTATGAAACTTGATAAAGGACCCCTCAGAGTAAACTTTCGTGGAATAGAACCTGATGAATTTCTCGAGCATGGTAAAGACATTCATGTCGGTAGCACCTCACTCAAGGTCATTCACACAGGAGGTCATTCTGCTGGACATTGTGTTCTCTTTGATACATCCCGTAAAGCCCTCTTCACCGGAGATGAAGTGAATAATTTTCCAAATGATCCTCGAAAGTTCTACGTTGATACGAGTGGAAGCATTGTAGCAAAGTTAACCGCCCTTGAAACATTATCCAAACTAGGTGCTGAGCACGTTCTTCCCTCACATGACACCCCACATATCTACGGCGATGCTCTTCTACAATTCGAATCAGTTCGAGATGGTGTTATACATCTACAGGATATCATTCTTACTTACATTGAAGCTCGTGAAGAAGCTGATGTAGAGCAACTGGTTTTTGACATTCGCCAAGCTCGGAGTGTACCAATTCCCCAGAGTCTAGAAGCTTTGCTGACAACCACTGTACACGTTACATTGTTGGGTCTCAAAGAAGCTGGTCTAGTTCGAGACCTTGGTAAAGGTGTTTGGACTAGAATAGGAGAGGGATAGCTGAGTTAGATTCAAAAGATTGTGTTATTGATTTCATACGTTTCAGGACCTTTAGATGATTTGAGGATGGACCAATTATGAATAAGCGCAAAGATGTACAGACTACGAGTACAGTTGAAGCCATTCGAATGGCTTCCGCTTCTGTCCTAGGCACATCAACAGGATTAGGATACCCAATTGGAAGTGCAACAGGCACAGGTAGTATGCTTGAGCAACACTCTGAAACAGTTGCAATGAACATTGCCCCATTGATTTTTTCGGTTCGTGACACTCTTATGTCATCTGAAGGTTTGGAGCTATTATCTATTGAGTGGGACCTTGATAGGACACCCGGTCCAGAAATATTGCCTGAGCAGCTTGTTGTTGCAGGAGGGCGAGAAGGTGGTGTAGGGTCTCACGTTTGTGTCCTGAGTTGGGAAAAGGGAGTAGTAGACCCATTCAAGATTGATCAATATATGAAGATTCTATCCAAGAAGATTGCCGATATTGAGAGTGCAGTCATCAACAATGAGTTAAATTATGAACTTGAAGGTCTCGCTGTACTACAAGATTTTGCGAATCGTTTGAACAGCGTTCTATTCGTAGACATGATTGATAGAAGATTTCAGGGATCTTGGGATTCACTCTTAGTAAAACCAGACCACATTGATGTTGATGTTGTCGCCAAGATGACAGTGGTTGATGATTTCACATTACTTCCTCCGGGTATGAAAATATCTGGACGCAAGAGTTTGGAATTCAGCCTTCCAAAATCCTCTGATGAGAAGCTCGTCGAACATTTCAAGCATAGAGTACTTACACCAAGTGCTATTGAAACGCTCTCAAAGACAATTCCAGAGATTGGTCAAGACATTCTCAATGAACTGAATTACTATGCATATGCAATTGAAGAAGCTGAGGTTGTTGAAGGCGTAATCGCAGCACTCAAAGATTTTCTCGAACGAGATGAAATTTCGCTATCTGATATCGATTCATTAAAGCCCCGTATTGATGAGTTTGTGAAGATTCTTATTGAAACTGTGAGCTCTCTCGAACACATTGTTGAACAACATGTAAGCTCCGGAAAATCCTTGACTATTGAGGATCATAAGAAAACACTAACCGATAACGTGTCTTCAAATGATGATTTTTCTGGAATCAAGAAGCAACTCGCACTCGAGCTCACTGAACGTTTCATGAACTCCGTTGCTAGGGAGTTTATCGATCCCGGAGAGATACGTGCATGGCAACTAAAGGGGACACTAAGATACTCTATTGCCTATGCTACAAGAGTAACTCAGTATTTCTCAAAAGAACTGAATCAGTATCTCGTAACAAACGCTGCAAGAAAGGCATTCTTCACTGCTCTTAGGGATTTCAAACAGGAAGCTCTTAGCGAAGATTTGAATTTGGATTCTACAGACCTTACATTATTCGACAAGTTCTACGCTGAGGTTCAAGCTCAGCTAAATGCAGCCTTCTCAAAGGAATTCTTCGAGGGCGCTCGATATCAAGATTTTACTCAGCTGATGGATGTCATTACCCGAAAGATGATTGATACTTTCAAGGGCATCGATGTATGGGATCTAATTGGGTTCTCTGATGTGGCTGAGATTGCACGTCGTGAAATCACTCAGAAGTACAGTGTACCTCAAGGTGAAGGTCCCTTGACCAACCATGGACAAGCACTGATGTCATTGCTTGACGAATTCGAAAATCTTGTGTCAGATATAATCCCTGATGTTGCAGATACAATTCTCTCCAAGCCACTAATTCGACGTATCATTGACAAGACACTTTCTGAAAAAACAAATCTCATTGATGAATTTGCAGTTGCTGTGGAAGGAGCTGCTGAAAGACCTGAAGAATGGAAGAAAGAAGCTCTGGAATGGGTGGAAAGTTTCAGAACTACGATTGATGAATCGATGACAATACCCCAAGCACTCCTTACACTGCTAAACACTGTTCATGAGATAGTTGGTGAAACAGTTACCCCGAGTGCAATGGCTGATCGCGCGAAATTTGAGGCTGATATTCGTGAGGAAGAATACCAGAAAGGTGTTCAGGAATGGCAGGGACAGCTTGAGATAGTAGAACAGGAGAACGAAACTATTCGTGCACACAACGAGAAGCGCGAATCGCTGGTTAAAGAAAAAATACAGCAATACGAGACTGATTTGATAGAGTACGAGAGTGCTTTTCAGGATTACACAGTTAAGCTAGAGGAGCATGGAGCTGCAACAGCTGCTGAGGACTATATACCCGGTTCAGTTGCATCACCTTCCGCGGCACCACCTAGACCATTGCCAATCGAATCTAGTATGCTTGACATTCGAAATCAATATCCTGTAAAGGAAGAACGACCTCTACCTCCTAAACCTGACCCCGATCCAACGCTCAAGTTCTATCTAGAGCTTCGAGACCTCTTACAGCACAAACTCGACCAGCTAAAAGAACGAGAGAAAAGAATGGAGGAGACATTCGCAAGGCGTGTTTTACGGCTTCAAGCAGAAGGCATTGGGGCGGCCTCAATGATTGGAATTGACATAGGCGATGAATTTGTAGAGCATCTGATGAGTTCTACTGTTCGTGGTCTTGGGCATCTGTTGCCACGAATATCTCGTGTCTATCTACGAGATTCGAAAGAAGAAGGGTTACTCTATCTTGTAACATATGAGCGACGTGGAACTGATATGACTGTGTCAGTCGGGAGTACTTTTCTGAGGTGATTGATGATGGCAAGTTCGTGGATATTGAAGACTCGTCAGATGAGTGAAGCTGGTAAAGAGATCATGTTGAGAGAAGCATTAGCCTCTCATATGAGGAGTACTCGAGATCGAAAACTATTCCATGAGTTGCTGAAGGAAACACAACCACTAGAAGATGTATTTTCCTTCTTTGCCGCATTCTATCTCCATAGCTATCAAGGTATACGACTCCTGAGCCCATCAGATGAACCAGGAGTTGGAAGTGAGATGAAGGATGAACTCGGAGAAGAGGAAAGACGTCAGCTTGAAATTGAAGTTCGTCAATTATTTGGTGATAAACAACGCGAAGAGATTGATGTAGCACAAATCACAAGTGAATTGACGATTCATCTCATTGATTCACTAGCAGGAACTGAAGTGTCTGCGTCCGATACTAACGAGAAAACTATACGGATTATCAAGGACGCCCTAAATCAAATTCCCGGAGGATACACATCTAATCATGATATTGATGTTATTTTGGATATCACAGGCTGGGGTAATCAATGGCGTAAGGATCTCTATGTGAAGGCGTCCGGTTTAAAGGAAAGCTCTCTATCACTTCGAGAGGAGTTGCTTAGAGACCATCCTTCTGAAGTCCTTGAAACATCAGTCTTACGAAGGGGAATTGATAAGATATTTGGAAAAGTCGAATATGCAAAGGGACGCTTGCTGAATGCAGTAATTCCAGTCCACAGTTGGGATACTATTGCATCTGATGTTGCTGCAAGGTTTTGTAAAAAATCAGATGACCTCAGAGGTCTAAAAAACTCCCACCAGATAAGACTCGTATTACTGCAAGCCCTCGAGGATGAATTTGATACACCAATAACTCTTGAAGAGTTTGAGAATAACCTCGGGATTGTTATTTCAAGTCGAATTGCAGAGATACTGAATACAGATGCTGAGACGATTCTAGATACGCTCGCTCATCTTCTCCTTGTAAGCTCGGATGATATTCGTGCACAATTACGACGTAAAGGAATTAATGATCCAACGGTGATTGGACCTGGCTTACAGGCATTGACAGATGAAACTGTTGTCGATTCATCACAACCTGAGGTCAGTAAGGAAGAGTTGGAGCAACTTGAGAGATCTTTGAAGACATTAGAGAAAATGGAACGTCTACTTGATGGTCCCGTGAAGGGATTCCTACGGTCAAAGGGATATTGGGCGGATGAGCTAGAAAAGACAACAATTGATCTCTTCACAAAAGATCGAACAAAACTAGTCGGAATAGAAGTGGAAATATTAGAAGAACTCAAGAAGAAGATGCGTGTACCTCCACCAGAGGAAATGGTACGTCTTTTTCAAGTCAGAGAGCAGGTCAAGACTGGTTCTCTGAGTTCTTTGGGGATATCATCAGCACGAGACTTCACTCAACAGAGAACAGAAGAGGAATCAATTGTGGCCCTCAGGCTCGATATCATTTGGCACTTTACAATTGGCATCCTCACAAATCTCACAAGAATTGTTGAATCATATATCCGATCGAAACAAGACCTACTTCGCATCAAAGCATTGCTGAAAAGCATATACGAGGATACTGAATCAGGTCTTCAGAATCTTAGAGAAGAGATTCTGATTGATCTCGAATCCATGCGTATCTATGAGATGAAAGTCAACTTTCCAGAATTAGATGCACAGACAATTTGTACATGGATGCATGCTCGGCTATCAGACATGGGTATGATGGCGGCTAGAAAGGATCTTGAAAATAGTATTAGTCCAATCTTCGAAGGAATAGTTGACAAACCTCTTGACATGTCCAATCTTGAGTTTGACAACTATGCAATTGCCTATGATGTTATGCATAGATTCCTCAAAAAGGAACGCTTAGAAAAACTACTCAAAGAGGATTTTGCATTCGAAGCAAAGGAGAAAGAAAAAAGAAGGCTCGAGTCCAAGAAGGAAGGTATTGATGTGCTCATGTATCTGCACAACAAGGCACTCACGGTGTTTCGAGCTATAAGCCGTGTTGGAACCAAGGGATTAGAATGGTCCCAGAATGACACTGCAAAATGTTCTAACCTTCTTGCCTACTACATCAAAACCAATCGAAAGCGTTTGATATGTACAGCTTGTGGTTCAGTTCCGAAAGACAGCAAATGCAAACAACACGGAAAGAACTTCATCAAAGAATCATCCGATATTGATAATCTCTCAATATTCTTCATGCAAAGTCTCTTTGAGATCAAAGAAGGTTTGATTGGTGCTGGAAGGGGCGTTGAACCAATGCCTTGGGATAAGGCAAAATCTACCGTTGACCGTGAGATCAGAGCGCTCAAAAGGAAAGGTAAGCTAACATCAAAAACAAATCTCAAGGAGCTATTGCCTGGAGAGCTAAATTATGTCATTGGTCCAGTACTATGCTCTGTTGTTGGAAAGTACTTCAATGAATCACTCGTATATGCTGCAAGAAGAGCTGATATTGCGTAACTCCGTGTGACTATGAGATGCTTGCAGAAATCCAGTCGAGGTAATCTTGAGAACCCCATTTGATTGGTAAGACCACATACTCCGGTACTTCATAGGGGTGCTTTTTCTTGATTGCTTCCCAGAGAGCCTCTTTGTGGTCAGATTGTGTCTTCATGATCAGAAGTGATTCTTCATCGGTGACAATTTCATCTTTCCAGTGATATATACTCGTCACATTAGAGATAATGTTGACACATGCGCAGACACGATCCTCAACCAAACTGCGTGCAAGAACTTCGCTTTTATCCTTCGGACAAGTTGTGAGTGCAACCACATAATCTGGCATATCGAATCAAACACATTGTGTCCATATAGCGACTTCTGTTTTTCCACACTATAGCATCAAGCGAAGGTCATTTATACCAACCATAATCCTCGAGGGTTTCGGTGATTCAGTGAGTAGATTCAAGCCAAAAGGCGTGATGCCAGCTCTGGTGACCCCATTCACACGTGATGGAGACATCAGTGAAGAAGGGTTCAGGCAGGTAATTGATTACACAATCAGCAAAGGAGTGACAGGAGTTGTCCCTGCCGGTACAACCGGGGAGTTTTCGTACATGCGGACAGAGGAACGGAAAAAACTGCTCAAGCTCACAGTAGACTTTGTTGATGGGCGAGTACCCATCATTGCTGGAACGGGAATGCACACAACTGATGCTACTGTCAAGATGACAAAATATGCAGCTGACCTAGGTTGTGATGCTGCGCTAGTTATTTCCCCATACTTCTTGCGACCTGCAGACAAAGGGTATTATGAACACTATGCAACTGTTGCGAGAAAAGGAGACATCCCAATAATCCTCTACAACATCCCACAATGCACGCTAGGAGTCCTAAACTCTAATGTAGTTGAGGATCTTGCTGAATTAGATGCCATCGTTGGGATAAAGGACAGTAGTGGAAGTATCCCCTACATGCTAGAGTTGATTCAGAAGCTCAAGGGGAAAATGGAAGTCCTATGTGGTGCAGACGAGAACTTCCTATCTGCGGTCATCGCTGGTTCAAATGCCGCCATTATGGCCTCTGCGAATGTGATACCTCATATCTGGCTTGATATCATGAAGAAGGTTAAGAAAGGCAAGATTAAGGAAGCCGCTCGACTTCAGAGAACCACCCAAACCTTTTCGAGAATGGTGTTAAAGTTTGGAGCCGCACCTCCAGTGAAGGCAGCTCTCAGGATGCTTGGTGTAAACGCTGGACGAAGCCGGATGCCTCTAAATACTGGTGGAACCCTTCCTCCGGAAATCAAAGAAGAAATCAGAATCGAGCTTGAAAAGATGGGCTTGATTGAGAACATTACTCACTCCCCGGTTCAGAAGGATATTCAGATTCTCGAACTACTCAAAAAACAAGGAATCACACTTGAAGACTCCTCAGAACTGAAAACTAGTAGCTTTTCGAATGATACAGTATCTGTGGGAATTGTTGCTGGTTCAAAGAAAGGACCAATAGGACAATCGTTTGTGCGCCTCTTGACAACTCCCAAGATTGGACATGAGGCTTTGACCGTTATTCTCGAACCGAATCTTCCAATAAAACCAAGCAGTCTAATGTTTCCCACGAGAAAGATCGAGTCCATGCGACAAGCCTCCTTTTTCTATGGACCTGTGCAGTCTGGAGCAGCCAAGGCTTTTGCAAGTTTTCTTGAGGCTGGAAAGATTCCCATAGAATCAGTGAACAATGATGTTGCGATTTTAGCATTGGACATTGATCTTAACGCGAGAGACCGCCGTGAAATTACTGCTGCCACCCAACAAGCTGTGGAAACCGCACTTGGAGGAGTTTGGAGGTAAACAAAATGTCTGAAAGAGAATATCGTTTTCAGGGGGTTTACCCCGCACTTGTGACTCCATTTGATGAGAATGGCGTGAACGAAGAGCAGTACCGCGGACTCATCGACTATGTCATAAAGAGTGGTGCTACCGGAATAGTTCCATGCGGGACAACTGGTGAATTCACTAGTATGAAGTTCGAGGAAAAAGTTGATTGCATTCGAATTGCGTGTGAAGCCGCCAAAGGTCGGGTTCCCGTTTTGGCCGGAACCGGAGCTGCATACACAGGTGATGTAGTAAAACTGACTAGGAGAGCTGCAGAATTTGGTGCCTCAGCCGCTCTAGTTGTATCACCTTACTTCCTCAAACCATCCGACAAGGAGATCTATGATCACTTTGAGAGGGTTGCTAATAACAGCGACATTCCCATCTTTGTGTACAATATTCCTCAGGTGTCGGGAGTAGAGATTCACTGGACTCTCGTTGATGGTCTTAGGGAGATTGACGGAATCGCCGGAATGAAAGACTCGAGTGGCAATCTGGTTAATCTGACCACCATTCTTGTTCGCAAACCTGAGAATTTTCAGGTTGTTGTGGGTCATGATGAGGTTGTCTTACCAGCCCTTGCTTCTGGTTGCGATGGAGCAATCTTAGCAAGTGCGAACATCTTTCCTGAGAGATACCTCAAGATGCAGGCAGCTCTTGCCAGTGGGGATTTGAAGGAAGCATTGATCATTCAGCGAAGTATCCAGAGGATCATACGTATCTTTGTCAACCACGGTGGTGGACTAGCTGTAAAAGCTGCACTCAATATGATGGGAGTACCTGTTGGTTTAGCGAAACTTCCACTGCAAATTGGTGATACATTAGGATATGGAATGTTCGATGAGATACGAATATGCTTGGAAGACCTTCAGTTAATTCCTCGAGGTGAAGTTACTTTTAAAATGGGTAATCGTTCACTGGTGAGCGAAACCTATCCTAAGGCCGTAGGCGTTGTTTCTGATGTCGTTGAAGATCTCACACTCCTTCATGGTGAGGCTCTATTTGGTAGTGGAAGTGACACAGCTCACGTAGATCTTGTTATGGGAATGCGTAGCGGTCCAATGAGTAGTGCTCTAGAAAACGCAGGAAAGATCATCCCAGACACTCATGCTTCCAATATCATCAAGGACCTTGAGCTCACGACGGTCTTTGCACCTACTGTTACAATTACCTCTGAAAAACATAACAAAATGGTCTATGAGGTTGCTCAGAAGGCAGTGGCTGATGCGATACGCCGCACAATCACTGACACGATAATTCCTGAGGAGCTAATTCCTGACCTTGTGATTGCCGTGAACGCCTTCGTACATCCCAGTGCTGTTAATCCGACTCGTGTTCACATCAATAATTTCATCTCAGTTAGACATGCGCTGCGACGTGCGATTGAAGGCAGACAAAGTGTTGATGAGATCATTGCTCGAAAGGATTCAGCCCGTCATCCATTTGCATACAATCCTTGATGAATGGGGGATTCAGTGGGGACAATCCGGGTCATTGTCCCACCTCCCTCCAATACGTCATTTTGGCATGATTCACATTGCTGAACTAATGTTGTCATTTGTTGATTTGGCTCGGAAAACAAATTGATTATCTGTTCAACCAGACTTTTCAGGTATAATCTTCACCGCTGCGACAGTGGTGAAGATATGGAAATTATAGATCAGGTCTTGGTCAAAACTTTGTTTTTTGAAAAGTAATTAGAGTGGCGAATCTCAGCTGCTCACCGTGTCGTCATCGCCTTGGCTCAGTCAAAGGTTGCGCCTCATAGATTGGCCACAGATGAAAAGAGTCTGTCTTTCCTAAAATTTGTATGTATTCACGAGAAAAAGAGTGGCAAGTCTCAGGTTGCTCTTAGCTCGTCATCGCGTTAGCTCGGCCAGGGGTAACCATGTCATTGACTGCCACAAGAATAGATGCGCTTTTCTCATAAAAGGTGTTTGTTCACAAGGAAAAAAAGAATCAGGAACCTTCATAGAGCTGAGTGAGTTTGAAATCTCTTGGAGCTACTCTAAATGAACGAATCTCGAGTCCTGTCGTTGTTGAAAGAACTTATCTCAGCCAATTCGGAAAATCCACCCGGATATGAAGCTGATGTTGCTAATATTCTGCGGGACCACATGGAGTCACATGGAATCTCCTGTGTTTCTGTCGGTTCAAGCAAACGTCCTAACTTGATCTTTTCAAGTCATGATGGAGAGAAAGGTGACCTGGTTATGCATGGTCACATGGATACAGTTCCAATAGGACAACTTGAGAAATGGTCACACAATCCATTCGCTTCAGAGATAGTCGAAGGGCGGCTCTATGGACGCGGTGCATGTGACATGAAAGGGCCGGTTGCGGCTCTTGCAGAGACCCTCATTCTATATACTGAAGCAAGGCACAACAAGCCTTGTGTGATGCTAACCACTTCTGATGAAGAGAGCGGTTGTTCAGGAGCGGAGGAGGTTGCTGCTAGTGGTTTACTAGAGGGTGTCAAATTTGGAGTTTGTGCAGAACCAACAAATCTAGAAATTTTGATAGGCGAAAAGGGGTTATTCTGGAGCAAGGTAATATCCACGGGTAAGTCTGCACATGGTTCCCGACCAGAAGAGGGTGAAAACGCAATTGAATCTTGTATTGATGCTATCAAGATTCTTACGAGTGAACCCTATCCCTACACTGAGGATGCGTTTCTGGGCAAACCTACAATGAATATCGGTGTGATCCAAGGTGGAATCAAGATTAACGTAGTGCCAGATACATGTGACGCTCTACTTGACATGCGGATTGTGAAGGACCAAGACCCTGAATCCCTTCTCAAAGCGATGAATACAAGGATAGAATCTGCAGGTCTATCAGGTCGTGTTCATGTTGAGTATGTTCATGGAAAACCTGCAGTAATGACACCTATTGATGCTGAGATTGTCGGAATTGCAAAGAGTGCCGCTACAAAAGTCACTGGAACTGAACCCTCTCTGAGCACAGCTACTTATGGTACAGACTGTTCTGTCCTACAACCCAAAGTTGGTATTCTGCATGTCATCTGTGGTCCTGGTTCAATTGAACAGGCTCATCAACCCGACGAGTATATTCGACTGGATGAGCTCTATCAGTCCGTCGACATATATTTGGAGATTACACGACACTTCGCTGGATAGTACGCCATCAGGAGAAACCTTATAGTTGCCGTTAATGTGTTGACATACTACACTAATGTTGCTCGTAGCATCAGAGAGGCCAATAGAATGCTGCTCACACAGATTCCCGAATTTCTACTGGAGATTATTCTCAGCCCAATCTTCTATTTTGCATTAGCGATGATTGTAATCGTAGTTGGTGTACGTTATGCTACTCGCTCCAAGACTTCAGTGGGTATGCCTGTGGTCAAACAGATACGTCGAATGATACTAGATGTAGAAAAGGAACGTGAGATAACTACGCCCGCTGTACAATCACGTCAAGAGAAAATCACAGAGATATTCGAATCTCAGATGACCTCAATTGGCCTAGAGCCTTCTGCAGATAGCGGTTATGTTCCAGTATCATACACCCCTCTAGCAAGGTTTCTGAAAGAACGTGGAGTCCATGATGATACAATAGGTGCAATTTTGGATGGACTTAAAGAAGTGGAAACCGAGGAAGATGTTCGTGAGATTATTGATGCTGCAGCCGACACTCCCGGTGTTGACCTGACAGGTGAGGAACTGGAAAAAGCCAAGCAATTGGCTGTAATTGAGTGGAACAACGTACGTCGGTCGAAAGATGCGTAGGAGGCGAGTGATTTGACTAAACTTCTTCATATGAGTGACAACTATCTACGAGAGTTTGATGCGTCTGTCATCTCATCAGGTGAGGATTATGTTGTCATAGATCAGACAGCATTCTATCCGGAGGGGGGTGGACAATCAAGTGATAGAGGCATATTATCAGATGGAACTCGGATTGTCAATGTCAAGGAAGTCCGTAAGATTGATGGCGAAATACGACACAAGCTGGATGGTCCATCATTTGCCGCAGGGACTGAACTACATGGTGAACTTGATTGGGAATTCAGGTATGAATGCATGCGTTTTCACACGGCCCAACATGTGCTCTCTCGACATCTGCAATTGAAGTATGATGTGGTAACCGTAGGCAACAACATCAAACCCGTTGAGAGTAGAGCAGACTATTCCCCCTTGGACTCATTCGACGATGAAATGAAGCGAAACGTTGAAGCCGCAGTCAATCTGAAGTTGAAGGAAAATCTCGACGTTGAAATCAGGTTTATGCCAAGAGGAGAAGCAATAGACTACTTGAACGCTCGAGGGTATCAGACCCGGTATTTAGATATGGTGCCAAAATCTGTGAAGGAATTTAGGGTTCTGACTATAGGCGTTTACGATGCAGCCTCATGCGCTGGGACACATGTCAAGAATACATCTGAGGTTGGTGGCATTCAGATTGGCAAGTCGAAGAACGTTGGAGCTGGGAAAAGACGAATCTACTTTCGACTTACAAACCCGACATGACTGAACAACAGCCAACAGTTTTATGCATCATAATACTGAATAATAGTTGTGTGACGTAAAATGAAAGCGCTTGTGCTTGCTGCTGGACAAGGTCAACGTTTGAGACCGCTTACGACAAATAGATCCAAGTCAATGCTGATGATTGCAGGGAGACCTGTGCTTCAATATATAATTGATAGTCTCATAGAGAATGAAATTCGAGATATCGTCATTGTGGTGGGTCATGGACGCGAAGAGTTGATTGATCACTTTCAAATGGGTGGCGACCAAAATGTCACGATTACGTATGTGATACAACACAAGCAAGAGGGCGTCGAACATGCTATCCTTACTGCTCGAGATGAACTAGAAGGTGAAGACCCATTTCTTCTTGTCAATGGTGATGTTCTCGTCGAACCTGAGATGGTAAAAAGGACTCTTTCAAATCACGAGAACATGAAGGGTGATGTCACTATGCTAGTGACACTTGTACCCAACCCTGAACAGTTTGGTACTGTTAGAATTGGATCGAATGGCGTTGTGGAGAAACTAGTTGAGAAAGGTGGACCTGACAGATATGTTAGTAATTATGCAGTCGCAGGCGTGTCGGTGTTCAGTACAGAAATCTTACCACTTCTTGAGAAGCATAACACAATGGAGAAAGCATTCGAGCAGTTCATAGGTGATGGCAAAAAGGTCTTTGCTACTGTGTGGGAGAAGGAATGGGCTGAATTTACCTGGCCTTGGGACATTCTAAACGCAAATCGAATTGTAATGGATCGACAGATACTTGGCAAAGGTAGCTACATCGCAGAATCCGCTGATGTTCATCCTAGTGTGGTGATTGAAGGTTCAGTATTTATTGGCGAGGATAGCATAATCCGACCACACACAACACTTCGAGGTCCGATTTTCATTGGGAAAGGTGTCTATGTGGGAAATAACTCCTTGATTCGCGACTATAGCAGTTTATGCGACGGTGTCAAGATTGGCTACGCTGTCGAGATGAGAAACTCTATGGTGTTCCAACGAGTCAATGTTGGAAGGATGACATACCTCGCTGATTCTATCATTGGAGCTAACACTTGCATAGAGGCAGGTGCTCAACTTTGGAACTGGCGACCTGGAACTGAACCACTCTTCTTGGAAAATGGAGATGAAACTATTCAGATTCCTCAACAGAAGTTTGGAGTGATTGTAGGTGACAATGTGGTCATAGGAGTCAATGCTTCAATTTATCCCGCTACAAGAATTGGAAAGAATAGCATCATCTCAGCTGGATGTGTCATCAAACAGGATATTCCGCCTATGAGTGACGTGTCTATCACACAGAAACTTGTGATAAAAGAACGTAAGGAACAGAAAGGTGGGGATTAGAGGAATTCATCCTCCTCATACTGACCCACGAGAATCTCATCTGCATAGACCATCACTAATCCATCCCGATTTACCATTTTGATATCAGGATTCTGAAGTCCATCCGGCAAAGTAAATTGATTGCAATCAATGGATATCATCGTTTCCCCTCCTTTTTCAAATAATGCAGAATCGTGGGAGAACATAGTAGGATTGGTATGTTGAACTGGTTTCAATTTCATCTTTGACATTAGTATATCCAAATTCTGGATTTCTTGTGATGTGAGAAGGTTTCTGATTGTTCGATAACCCAAATACCGATCTTTTCCACGACTTATAATGTGGTCTTCGTATTTTCCTGCGAGTATCCTCTCAACTGCAAGATAGGAGCCCAACCGTTGCCCGAAACTTATACAGACTTGGACATCACTTTCCATGATCGATGTTCGGTTCCTGATTCATCGAGGCTGCATCACAGGTACATGACCTTTGACGTCTGACGGCCTCTCCAACAGGCGTTTTCAGTCTCCGTGCAACTCGCGGCGACTGTAGAGTAGGATCTTGTGGACTTGGTTCTTGTCCTAGACCAACTCTACACCTTACTGTTCTATCCGAAGTATATAAGCACCGATAATAAAATGTCCAAGAATGTCCAAATTTCTTGTAGCTGTAGCATACCCTCTAGTAATCACATCCTCATCTGTCCTCTTCTCTTTTAAACCTGACCCGCTCTGTGCAGGATGACTCAGCTCGTGCGAAAGTAGACCGGTTAACCCCGCTTGATGCCACATTCTAACGTTCTTGTTGATTCGAATATTGATCTCGTAGTCATCATCACTCCAACGAACTTGTGCATAATTAGATGTTTTTCCCCAAGATGCAACCACCTGTTTCTTCTGAAGTTCGGGGTAACCGAATGATACCAATGTTCTGATGAGATCATTGAGATCAATTGTAGCTGGCATCTTGTTTTCAAGCTCCGCTTGTAACTATTGAAAAGCGAGCAATGAGCATCTTTAAAAGTCAAACCCAAGTTTTCGGCCCTGAACCTAGTTATAGGTGTCTAGGAGAGTTATTACTATCAGCCGAAAAAGGTGGGGCA
>SOKL01000015.1 GCA_004376265.1 Candidatus Thorarchaeota archaeon | reverse complement strand
CTTCATCTGAGAAATTGTTGAGTTGTTCTGGTTCTTTAAACATCTTAATCTTTTGTAATTTCTTATACTGTCGAATCTCGCCCTCCGCACCATTTAATCATCCTGAGGAAGAATGAACATCGTTTCAATCCTCTCAACACCATTCAGCTTTTCAAGCGCACCAGTGATGAATTTGGTTAGTTCAGTAATATCCCGTATGCGAACCTTACAGATGAAGTTGGCCGGTCCAGATGTACGGAGAACCTCAGTAATCTCATCATAACCTTTGAGTGCGAGATTGAGCCGATCTGATTCACTTGGTTTTGAGGTAACGAGTACAACGACTTGGATTTCAAACCCAATCTTTCTGTGGTCGACCTCAAGAGTATATCTCTTGATCACTCCCAAATCCACAAGGCTCTTCATCCTGTTACGAACAGAGCTAGGACTCATCTTGACAACGGTTGCAATCTCTCTGAGAGAAAACCTTGCATTCTGTGTGAGCATCTTTATGATTTTCAGGTCGGTTTCATCAATCTTCACAGTCGACCCCATGTAGAACATCCCTTGTTTCATGAAAGGTAGTTGGAATAAAAGTACTCTAGGACTTGACTCTAACAATTATTCGAGTGTCCATGACATTCCAAACCTCTACTGCCACATTCAGTTCGATCTTGGCGGCAATCTCCTCATCAGCAGGTTTTGGAACCTCGTAGGTTTCGTATGATTCGCTGTCCATGAGACTGTACGTTTCGCCCATATCTGCAATGACTGTCGCACTAGTCTTGTCAATGAGCGGGACATCAACCATCCTGTCTCCTGGCATAATGACATTACGTTTCCGATTATCAAAGAAGCCAACGGCAACAATGTTTGTCTTGGCCGAGCCGTGCTTTCCAGGCTTTGATTTTTCAATTGATATAACTCTACATGGTGCTCCTTCTATCAGAAAGTATCCACCAGGTTTCAGGCTCTTTGCCTCCGACTTCTTAATACTCACTCTAAATCACCAACTAAGTCTTACAGACCTGTGTTATTTCACACCTTTAGGTTCATCTATATATATTTGGGGGCGTTGTCGTTTTTCATCCCTGCAATAACTGTAAAAGGGCCCAGATAAAGGCCAAGCTTAGGAGTGTTCCACAGTGATTGAAGAGAACCCTCAGATTGTTACAGACAAAAAGACAGTTGGCCTTGTTTGTAAGCCTGACCGTCCTGAGATTGAGCAGATTGCCAATCAAGTTGCAGAATTTCTCATTTCAAACAATCTGGATGTGCAAGTTGATCACGGATCATGCAATGTTCTCCACAAACGAGCTCAACCCACCTTAATAGAGGAAATGGATGTGGACTTTGTTGTGACGATTGGTGGGGACGGCACAATTCTCTATACCCTTTCTATGCTAAAAGATCGCGAAACGCCCCTCTTTTGCATTAATCGAGGAACTGTTGGATTTCTAACAGAGAGTGACACCGAGTCTGCTCTTTCAGCACTTGGTAGAGTATTGGAGGGTGATTGTGTCATAGAGAGCAATATCAACATCAGTTCTGGTGTGGGTGAAAGGACGTTTGAGGATGCTCTAAACGAGGTCTACGTTGTATCCAAGATTCCCGGTCGGCTTTTGAGTATGCAAGTCTTCGTTGATGGTGTTGAAATAGACTCTGGACGTGCTGATGGAGCAATGCTTGCCACTCCTGTTGGTTCATCCGCATACTCACTTGCTGCAGGTGGATCAATTCTTGCTCCCAATGTCAACGGACTTATTTTTGTACCAGTGTGTCCACCTAGGTTCGAGTTGAAGTCAGTTGTAGTACCTGATTCAGCAACTGTCGAGATTGAGCTTGTCAAACCAGGCGTGTCAGCTCTCGCAGTGATTGATGGCCAGACTCGGTGGGAGATTGCCCCTCATGAAACTGTGTGGATGAAAAAATCTGAAGGGGTGTCTCGATTCATTAGGCTATACGATAATTACTTTGATCGTCTCAACACACGCCTCGTACCAAGGATACTCTAGGTGATGTGATGCCCCGAATCTATATTCTAGATACTGGAGTTCTGGTTTCCACCTGGACAGACAAGAAAGTGGAGTCGCTTTTCGTAACAACTCCAAACATAATTGACGAAGTCCGAAATCGTTTGAGTCGCTTTCGTGCAGAAACCCTATTTCTTCTGGAAAAAATGGAAGAACGCACACCGCGTGAAGATGATGTAAGACGTGTGGAATCTGCTTCAACTTCATCCGGCGACAGGTCGGAATTATCACAAAATGACATTGAGATAATTGCCCTCGCTCTCACGATTTCTGGTGAGAGTTCTGACGTTACTCTTGTTTCTACAGATTTCGCAGTCCTGAATACTGCAAGTCATCTGGGTCTCAAGATATTGGATCCAAACAAGAAATTTGGACAAGAGATCACTTGGGTTATGAAATGTCCCGCATGCAATTACAAGTCTAAGGCACCAACGCGCGAAACAGAGTGTCCCGTTTGTGGAACAGAGATGCGTAGGTCTCCCTTGAAGAAGCGCAAGATACGTTGAATTTGGTAATACTCAGGTCTTACATGATGTAATATGGTAACTTTTGGAGTGTATGAGTTGGAGAGATGTCTTGATTGACAGACCAACCCAGATTAACAATACAGCGAGACCTTGACGACATCAAGATCCAAGTCCGAAAAGAGCTGGATACGATTCGAGATCTCATGGATTCCGTTGGATATCGAAATCCTACTCCCACTTGGACTGCTCCTTTTCAGATTCATCGATTACGAAGAGCAATGAGGATTCACTACTTAGCATTGAAAATCAGGGACTCCACACCTCAGAGTCCAAGCACTAGAATTCTTTCTTGGGACCTTGGAAAGAACTATGATTTACCATGATCACTCGCCGATTATTACAACCTCGAGATTTCTGCTTCGAGGTCGATTATCGAAGTCCAAGAACGTTATTTGTTGCCATGTTCCTAGAGTTAACTTGCTATTGACAAAAGGAACGGTTAGACTAGGTCCCAGAATAGATGCTCTTACATGAGAATGCCCATTGCCATCTCTCCATCTAAGATGGTGCTCGTAGATTGCGTCTTTTGGTGCTAGTTTCTCCATTGCTTCGGGGAAATCCTTGAGAAGGCCTTCCTCATATTCTATAGTAGTAATCGATCCAGTGGAACCTACGCAAAAGACTGTACAAATCCCCGTCTTCATTCCACTCTTGATCACTGTTTCCTCAACAGCTTGGGTAATATCAATCATGTCGCAATCGCCTTGGGTTTGAAAAGAAAGGGTTTCATTATATGTGCTCAAATTGCATCACCTATTAGATTCATTTGAAAGTTAGAATAACAATCACTTTTGTCTTCCGTCATGTGTTTTCTATTTTGTCGGTCGAACTTTCTTAGAATGTTCGATTAACTTACGAATTCGGTCTGCCTTGTCAAGCATGTCCTCCTCATTCTCTTGTAGAATCAGGAGCGCTCCGATATGATTTCCAGTATTGAGAGCTCGAACCAATGTCACTATTGCAATCATAACTTCGTCCTGAACAGTCGCAGCGGCCTCGTCCATTAGTTTGATTGTAGCTTTGATTGGTCTTAGCTTTTTCGCGTGGTGTAGGAAACGGGTTTCAAAAACAGTGAATAAATCTTCAAAGGCTTCTTTGGGTTCATTTACATCTCTGAACCCTTCTGCTGATTTGGTCAGTAGCTCAATAGACTTCTCAATCATTTTGGGAGATTCCGTCACAAGAGCTTCTTTTCCAGCGGTCCGAAGCCATATAGTTGCCAGTTCTGGAACTCCCAGTTCTTGGTAATATTCTGCTGCACTCTCTGCCTTCTCACTTGCCATCGAATGAAATGCCTCATGCTTTTCCTTATCATCTAGTTTGAGTGCGCACTCTGCTGCTTTTCCATAGAGTCTAGAGCTACTTTCAGGGTCTTCAGAAGTAGCTGCTTCATCGGCAAGCTGAATATACAATTCAATTGCATGCCCAAGATGATCTGTTGCCTCAGCTATTCTACCGGACTCGTGAAGCACTTCCGCGGCTTCTTCCAGAGAAACCGCTTGCAGTTCCTTATTCCCATCTTGTTCTTCTTTCTTGGCCTCGTTTAGATAATGGGATATAACTTTGACGTAGATTTCACTAGCCACATCATTTTGACCCCAATTCAATATACACATCGCTTGAAATCT
>SOKL01000380.1 GCA_004376265.1 Candidatus Thorarchaeota archaeon | reverse complement strand
GGAGGTATGAAACAAAGAGTAATGATTGCATTGGCGCTTACATGTCATCCGTCTCTTGTCATAGCTGATGAGCCCACGACAGCACTTGATGTGATGATTCAAGCACAAATTCTTGAGCTTCTTAAACAACTAAGAGTTCAAACGAGTCTATCGCTGATTCTCATAACTCATGATCTATCGGTGATTGCTGAGACTTGCGATAAGGCCACAATCATGTATGCTGGCAGGATAATGGAAGAAGCTCCTGTTGACTCTCTCTTTGCGTCACCTGCTCATCCATATACACGTAAGCTCATTTCTTCGTTCCCAAGTGTATTAGGAGAGAAAGAGATTGATTTCATTCCGGGTAACCCCCCAGACTTGATCAACCCTCCAAGCGGGTGTCCATATCATCCGAGATGCGATTTTGCAATAGATATATGCAAAGCCAAGATTCCAACCCTTGAGAGTAAGAATGGAATACGAGTTGCCTGTTTCAGGAGTGATGAGATATGAGTTCAGAATTTATCCTTGAAACACATGACCTCAAAAAATGGTTTTCTGTAAGAAGTGGATTCTTTTCCAGAACAAAAAAATACGTCAAAGCTGTAGATGGTATGAGTATAGAGGTCAAGAGAGGGGAGATATTTGCAGTTGTGGGTGAGAGTGGGTGTGGAAAAACCACTCTTGCCAGAATGATTCTACGATTAGAAGAGGCTACAGAAGGGGAAATCTGGTTTGATGGAATTGAAATATCCAGAATGCCGCAACATGAGTTCAGGAAGTACCGCACTCGCATTCAAATGATATTCCAAGACCCGTATGGAGCCCTGAATAGCAATATGCGCATTGGAGATATCGTGGCCGAACCTCTTAGAATTCACAGTGTGTATGCTTCTGTTGAAGAAGAAATAAAGAAGGTCAAAGAATCTCTTGAAAATGTAGGGATGACTCCTGCTGATGATTTCATTAATCGATACCCCCATGAACTCTCTGGAGGTCAGCGTCAGCGTGTAGCCATCGCCGCAGCTTTGGCTTTGGACCCCGATGTCCTTATCGCCGATGAGCCTGTGTCCATGCTTGATGTTTCGATGAGAGGTCAAATTCTGAAGCTTCTTCTTGATCTCAGAGATAAAATGGGTATTACAATTCTATTCATAACTCACAACTTGGCTGTAGCCAAGCAAATGGCCGATCGTATCGCGGTCACCTATCTAGGAAAAGTTGTAGAAACTGGCGATGCGAAACAGATAATCGATGAACCTAATCATCCCTACACCAAGGCTCTTGTTTCGGTTGTACCTGTTCCGGATCCTGCAGCGAAACGTGAGAAGATACTTCTCACTGGAGAAACTCCAAACCCGATAAAAATGCCCAGTGGATGCAGATTCCATCCACGCTGCCCATTTGCCAAAGCAAGCTGTAGTGAGATTGAACCTGAACTCCAACTACAGCCAGATGGACGAATGGTAGCTTGTTTTGATGAGGGGGAATGATAAAATGCCAAAGAGCGATCGACTGGATGATTTAGATTGCGCAATTCTTCGTGAACTACAGAATGATTGTCGGACACCGTTGCAGGAAGTTGCTGAAAAAGTGGGCGCTCCAACATCAACAGTACATTATCGCGTGAAACGACTGGAGCGAGAAGGGGTCATTGATGGATACTACGCACGTATCAATCCTGAGAAGTTTGGTATGGACTACATCACTGTGATAAAGGTTCAAGCTTCCTATGGTCCAGGATTTGGTGACCGCATTGGAAAGAGGATCTCAAAACTACCTGGAGTATGGGCAGTTTATTTCACACTAGGCGAAACTGACTTCTTTGTGTTGACTAGGTCCAAAAACAGAGATGAATACATGAAGATACTTGAAACCTTGATGTCGACTAAGGGAATTCTAAGAACATCAACACAAGTTGTGGCCAAAGTAATTAGAGAAGATCCACGATTGGATATCCAATGATTGATGTATTTGGACAAACATTCTATGGAGATTGAAAAACCATGAATCTGGAAGTGGATAATAGTGAATGGGATGTACATCTTAAAAGAACACTTGAAAAATGGATGGCTCCGGGTCTCGCTGTCACCGTCCTCAAAGATAAGGAGTTGGTCTATTCAAGGGGGTCTGGATACAGGGATATTGACAACAAGCTTGAGATGACAAGGGATACTATCCATCCTATTGCATCATGCACTAAGTCATTCACTAGTACTGCACTCGCCATGCTAGTAGATGAGGGGAAACTTGAGTGGAACACTTCAATACATGAGATCATTCCCCAGTTCAGGTTGAAGGATTCAGTAGCATCAAGACATGTGACCATCGCGGTTGTTGTCACATAGAACAGGCCTTCCAAGACATGATTTTGTATGGGTGGATAATCAATTCAACTATTCTTGGATTCTGGAAAGACTACCCCACTTGGAATTAAGTGCAGACATCCGTCAGAGTCTCCAATATTGTAATCTGACGTTTATTGCAGCATCTGTGATTATCGAAGAACTTACAGGTATAAGCTTCAGTGACTTCATTTCAAGACGTATCTTTAGACCACTTGGAATGAAGAACTCAAACTTCTCTGTGGACGAGATGTGGAAAACTCAGGACTTTGCCAAGCCATACAAAATCGACTTTCGAGTGGAGAAGTTTAGGTTGATTGAGTGTGAATATGTAGTAAATGATTCCTTAATCGGGGCTGGAGGTATCAATTCGAGTGTCTTTGATGTTGGAAAATGGCTGAGATTCCACCTCAACAATGGAAAGGTTGGTAACAAGCAACTAGTTTCGCCTGGAAACTTGAGAATGACGTATGCTCAGGGTCTTAGTGCAATGTATTGCAATGAATCAATACAAGGTATACTCCGCAAGTATTACCCTGACCAGAAATGGTTCCGAAATGAAACCTGGGCTCTTGGTTGGATGAACCAAATGTACAGGGGATATAATTTGATAGCTCACCCAGGGGGACTTGACGGATCAACTGCTCTCATGACATTTTTGCCTGATGAGGATATAGGCGTTTTTGCAATTACGAACCAGAGTGATTGTTATCTCCCCTTTGCAGTTGCATACCACCTAGTTGATGACACTCTAGAAATGAATCCAGTCGACTGGGCCTTAATCTTCCAAAGAATTGAGAATCAGATGAATAAAGTTCTCAAAGAAACAGAAAAACACTCCAAAGAACTACGCAAGGCCGATGCCTTGCCTACTCATGACCTTCAGGAATACAGTGGGAAATACCAGCATCCAGGATATGGTCCTTTGGAATTCTACATAGAAAAAGGTCTGCCAATGATGAAATACGGTACTGTCAATTACCCACTATCTCATTACCATTATGATACGTTTCAGTTTGAAATGACGCGTTGGGATATTAGAGAGCTCCTTACGTTTCAGGTGGATTCACTGGGGGATATCATTGGAGTATCGGTGAAGATAGAGGAACTACTTCCGCCGATTCTTTTCAAGAAACTGCCAGAGGACTATCTTAGAGAAAAGAAATTCCTTCAAACATTAGTTGGAAAATACGATCTTGCTGGACAGATAGTGGAAATCAGACTCAAGGGAAATGATGCTATCATGTTTGCACCACTTGAGCAACCACCAGTTGAACTAGAACCAGTCAGAGGGCTGAGATATAAGTCAAAAGACTCCGACCTCATTAATCTACTCTTCAAACGGGATGAAAATGACAAAGTTACTGAGTTCATGTTTGTCGCTCATCGACAAGTTGTCTCTGCTAAGAAAATCAGCTAGAGTGTATTGTGAAACTTATAGCCTCTTGTCTACTTCAAGCATCCGTATGAAATCTAAAATTTGCTGTGATTCTTGATTATCGTCCAATATCTTAAGTCTGATGTTCAATTTTGTACAAAAGAGATTTAAGGTATTAAGAATCTGGAAAATCGGTGTTCAATCGGTGACAGGTTTTGAAGAGCAATATCGAGCTCGGACTCAAAAATCATTCAATATGTTCCAAGAGGCTAGCAAATATTTACCTGGTGGAGTTGCCGGTAATGGAAAATTCATTGAGCCCTATCCCATATATGTGCGTAATGCGAGAGGAGCAAGGCTTTGGGATATAGATGGTTATGAGTACACAGATCTATTGATGGGTGCGGGAGTCCACATACTAGGACATTCCCCAAAGGTCGTGTTGGATGCAGTCAAGAGGCAGATGGA
>SOKL01000070.1 GCA_004376265.1 Candidatus Thorarchaeota archaeon | reverse complement strand
CCTGGTGGTATTATCAGAAATTTGTATTTCAGTATCGTCGTCATCCAATCCCAATATTGCACCCTTTGGTTGACTGACAAAACTGCTTATCTTGGACAGAAAATCGCGTTCACCCATCTCACCGGTCTTCAACGTAAGACCTCCACCGTTATTGTTTGCAGGTTCCATGATAAAGTTTTATTAGAGAATTCAATAGGGTGAGCGATGAGCCAAGCCTCGGTGGCTTAGGGGTTATAGCGTCGGCTTCGTAAGCAGAACGTCGCGGGACTTTATGGACATCAGTGCCATGAAGCGCGAATTCGAATCCCGCCCGGGGCTCCATTTTTACTTGTGCAGGTTTCCATAGTTTTATACGAAAATAAAATCAAATCATTAGTTAATAGGTGAAAAATAATTGAAAACTAATAAAAAATCAAAGAAGGCCCCCAATAAGGCCACAAAGCCAGGCTTGTTTGAATGGCTGGCAGGGACTACAAGATAATCAAAGTAGTCCAACAATAGAGAACAGATCGGATTGTCACTTTGTTGTGACTCTCTCTGTTCCGAACAATTCTACTCCTTCTAATCAGTGAATCAGATTATGTATGCTATCGTTTCAGGTTTTATTCCAAGCAGACGAAAGTAGACTGTCAACTGTCCACGATGGTGGATACTGTGCTCCAGCATCTCAAGAAGAATTTCACCAACAGTAGCTGGACGATTGAAAGAATTGATTGTAACAGACAAATCGCTTGTAGACAATTGTTTCATGTAACTCATTGCTCTCTCAAACACTTCTTCCACAAGATCAGAGAGTGATTCGATGGTTCCATACTTTTCTAGGGTGTAGGGAGCTGATTCCCAGATTTCCTGAGATAGTCCTCTCAGGTAATATTCAAGTGATCTGAGGAGATGGAGTGCTACTTCTCCCATCTCTCTGACTTCAGGAGTTGGTTTACTGTGAATCAAATCGTCATCAAGTTGCAAAAGTAGTGGACGTGTTTCAATCAGGTGACGTTCAACAGCATTGTGCAGGAAATCGTACAACATGAAGGACCCACGTCACTATCTCCTTTTGTGTTTGTTGAACTTCATACAAAGGACGTCCAAAAAAACATCTATACAAAGGGATATGGATTCCCTTGTGCCATACAAATCACAATAGAAGATTCTAGGTGCTTAATAGCTGTGCGCAGAAAGACAGTGTAGGTGAGGATGCATGACACAGGTAGGGGGACGGAAAAATACGCCTTATTCGATTGAGAGAAGTAGATCTCCGTTACTTGATGAGTCAAGACAAGTGCTTAGTGAACAAGATCGAGCCATATATGAGCTCTATTATGAAAAAGGGATGACTCAGCAAGAAATTGCTGAAGCTCTTGGTATATCTGTAGCCACAATAAACAGAAGATTCAGGAAATATGGCTGGAAAGCTCGTCGCATTGAAAATAGGTCAGAACTTGATGAAAATGAGATTCATTGCTATTATTACAAAGAGCTTCTCTCTCAAGCAGAGATTGCAGACAAATTGGGGATATCTCGAAAGACTGTTGAAAGGATATTCAAAGACAATGAGTGGCAAGTTCGAAGTCGGAAAAAACATGCATCTAGAGAATCAGCAAGTCTTGAGCGTGGAAAACAACTACGGAAGAGAATCAAGGAACTAAGAGCACAACTCTTTGGCACAAAGTGTAGTATTTGTGGAGAGGAGAGAAAACTTGCCATTCATAGAAAAGACGGAGAAGAACATGAGAAAGATGCACTTTGGAGAGTAGGCTATTTGAAGTCAATCGATCCAGACGAATGGGCAGCACTTTGTATGCCATGTCACTGGGGGGTTCATTGGATGATGACTGAATACGGTCTAAACTGGAGTCAAATCAAATCCCTACCACTGAGGAAACAGAAGCGGGAACTGCATCCTTTAGATTTGCCTGATGAATCTGTCCCCTCATCTCAAGTATATCTACAGGCAAAATCAGGATTCAAAGGAATCAAAAAAGAAATTCGTAGAGATATCTTTGGAAACAGATGTCATTTTTGTGGTGCTCGCCATGATGAAAAACAACTTCTTCTTCATCGAAAGGATGGTCAACCTCACCATAGTGACTTGACAATAAAGGAGAAGTATTTTCGAACTCTAAACCCTAAAGACTGGGTGTTCTTGTGTAACCCTGAACATCATGGAGTTCACTGGGCTTTGGATACACTTGGTCTTGATTGGTATATTTTGAAGAGAAAAGACGATGGTGCGGAGGGCGAGATTTTAACTCGCGAACTCCTACGAGATCGCCTTTTTGTGGTGGAATACCACAAAATCTAGGCCCTCAACCTAGCGCCTTTAACCTGGCTGGGCAACCTCCGCATATGAATAGACAAGGGGCAATACTCCGTATTCCAGGAAAGCGCTTCCGGAGTATTGGACTATGGAGTTCATCGTTTTCCGTAGAAGTATGAATGATAAGGATTTCTGTAGGATGAAATGGCATCATTTGTTCATTGTTCATTTAACAAGGAGAGAACATAGTCTACTACCGCACTAGCAACAGCTACATAGAATTCTGCCTCATTTCTTGTGGGATCTGGTTTATGACCCCCTTTTTTTGAACCAAGAGAGTACGTAGCTCCCAAGAAATCATCAAAACGTTCAATCCATTTAGTTTCTGTATCACCGAATAACCCTCTGGACTGAAGTTCATTGTCTAATCCCTTAACGAATGTATTTCCTGTAATCCCCATTGCTAGACTCTCTAGTGCCTTTCTTGCCTGACCCTTTGCATTTCCCCACTCAATAGCTGAGGGGCCAGTAAGTAGTCGTTTTGCTTCATCCAAATGATTCATCACATCATCGGATTTCAATACTTTCAGAATCTTTTTTCGTTTCTCAAGTTGTTGAATATATTCTTCCCACAACAGCTCAAATGAAACTGGTTCATCCATAGGAAGAAAAATGGTAGTAGTTTCATCCAAATTCCATCGCCTATCAACTAACCAATTATGAAAAATTTCCATATCAAAAGGGATTAGGTCACTTCTTGGATTACGGTAACGAAATGTGTTATTGGCAATCGCTGCATCAGTTTCTGCATGCCGCATTGCGAGAGCTATTCCATTTGAACCAATTAGTTCAGCATAGTGGTTAATCACAGCAAATGGCGGATACGGTATCTTTGAAGCGACACATCTTTGTTTGACTTCTTCCGTCCATTTTCTATAATGTTTCATCAGTACGCGGCTTCTAGGTGATGTCTCTTCAAGCAAACTTCTGGGAGTATCCATGTAGTTCATTGGAAAGGGTTAGTATTTGAACTATTGTGCAGATTTTCAAATTTCGCCCTCCGCACCACTTCTCTTTACCAATCACCAGTTCTATATGGTTTCAGACCAATTGTCTTATGTCTCAGTGAGGGCTGTAACTATGAAAGCATCATCCAGAGCTCTTACGGGTATTGTAATCTGCATAATCTTAGCAGCTTCATTCCTGATATTTGTAGAACCCACACTTGGAATTCTTCCTAGTACTGAGATTTCTTTTGAAACTATTGATCCAGGTGGTGGCTACAATTATGCAGAGAGGGCTAACTTCGCAATTAGAGATACAGTGACATGGGAGAACCTATGGGCTGATCTGTACAGTGGTCATCATCCTGTACCAGAGGTACCAACTATCGACTTCACAACAGAATTGCTCATTGCTGTATTCCAAGGCGAGCGTAGTTCATCAGGATACTTGACAATTATTACCAAAATCACGATGACCATAACACATTACACGGTCTATGTTGACGAGATACATCCTGGTGAGGACTGTATCATTCTCACAGTTATGACTTATCCATACCACATTGTCAAGATTGGAAACCAGCCGCTGAATCTCCTAGTCAGATTTGTTTACAATACAACAGTATATGACTGTGAATAGAAATCCGAAACTATTTCGACTCAGAAACGAATTCAAATCTCGCCCTACGTACGACTTCTTCTTGGGCTCTACTTTTTCTTTAAGAATCTAAGATAGAAGTGTCAGGATCTGTTTTAGAAATTCAATGACAAAAAATAAGGATTTGTGAGCAATCACTACTGATCGCCCACATTCAAACAGCTATTGCTGCTTAATATCATTTCAAAGTTTAGAGTCTAATATCTGCGACCGCCGCCGCCACCACGTCGGTCTCTTCCACCGCCGCCGTAACCGCCGCCACCGCCACCTCGCCCTCTGCCGCCACCGCCGCCGTAGC
>SOKL01000169.1 GCA_004376265.1 Candidatus Thorarchaeota archaeon | reverse complement strand
ACTTCATGCCAGGCCGTATACCTGCAACATCCGCAACTATGGCGTCCGTTCTCATTAATCGAGGGCTTCTCCATCGTTTTCTCTTCCTCACCGCAGAATCTGCAGACACTACACTAGTCAGTATGTATGCTTACACAGATGGTGCAACTTTCGTCGATAACAATTATGACTATAACACACTCTACCAGATAGAAAATACAACTGATGCCCTTGAGCAAGCAGGCTTCTTGACAGAGCTGCATGTTGGTCAGAATGAAGTCTTTGATATACTTGATTCTCAAGTTGCTCTTTGGACCCTAAGCACTCATGGTACACTCACGATGCTACCAAGAGACCCCCCTGACCGTCCAGATGGACAAGGATATTTCTCACTAAGAAACATCGATGCAGATTGGGGTTTTGAGGAAAGTGAAGCAGTTCGAGAGAGTGCTCTAGATGCTGATAGTCTAGTGAACCCAGTTGTCTATTCTGCTGAGAATGCTAATCATGTCACAAAGTCGACCGATGAACTGGAAGCTGCGATTGGCAATATTGGTTCTCCAATTGTTATACTGACGGCTTGTCTGCTTGGAGGTACAGCCATGCCTTTGATGTTGATGGAACACGGTGCAGTAGGGATCACTGCTGCTCCCAGGACTGTCTATTTCCAACCAGCTGGAATGCTTTCAGTTCTATTAACGGAGTCTCTGGGTGATGGGAATACAATTGGTGCAGCTCTTGCTGAAAGTCTTAGTTTGATTTCTGCAGATTATTCTGACCCCTTGATTGACAGAGACCCCAGAGATTATGCAAATCAGCAGATTCTCTTTGGAGACCCCTCCGTCCGCCTCTATGAACCAAGTAGATCTCCACATGTGGTCGCAGATGACCCTCTTACAGAATCATATGATAGTCATGTGCCTAGTCGTGGGACAACCAGTATTGCAGCACTAGGTGCGTCTAATTATCTTCCAAACACGCTCGAATCACTCGGGTTCGATTTTGATTATTACGAGCCCTCAAATTATACAAGTTTCGTTCAGCTTCTTTCAATTCGAAAAACAGTGCTGGTCGAACCCGATACGATGTCTGTTCTTAGTGCTAGTCTTGCATCATCAAGCAATGAATTGAACGAGTATGTCCAGAATGGCGGTGTGCTTATACTCTTTGGAGTAACAGAAGATATAGCTTGGCTTCCGTGGGATGTCACTTACAGCTCTGTTGGTAGTGGTTCATCTATATCAATAACTGATTCTTCGCATCCTCTCCTTAATGCACCCAATACATTGAGCTCATCAGCTGATTATCAAGGTCATTTCTCCTCTGTCTGGGCAAATCTATCTGTAATTGCTACTGACGGTACCAATCCAGTCATGGTGGCAGGAGCTATTGGATTCGGTAAAGTGGCTCTAACAACAACTTCTCCAGCTGGTCTTGTGCGGAACGCGACTATTGAAAACTCAGTAGCTTGGAGTGACGCCCCATCAATTCTGTTGAGTGAGATATCTGTTGATAATCTGATAGTCTGGACAGGTGATACAGTTCAGATTGATTTTGGGCTCAAAGACCTTGTTGGAAATGCTATTACTGTTCCAAATGTCACTGTCTGGTTGAACTCTAGTCTTATGGGTGTTGTAGATATGGGGTCTGGAATCTTTAGAGTCACACTGACTGGTGAGTGGACTACTGAGAACATTGGTGATTTTGACTTCCGTGTTGTCGCTTCGAAGGCTGGCTACGATACACTTTCTCTCACGTTCCATCAATTCGTATTAGTTCGCCCTTTCCCATGGTTAACTATTGGAATATTCGGCGGTGGAATTGTTGTTTTGACGGGTGGCTGGTTGTATTTGAAGAAAAAACGGGGTGGTAATATGCCATGGCAACGTGAAAGATCGCGTCATAAAGAGATGACAAAGGAAGAACGAAAGAAACGCGAGAAGGAAGACGGAAAAGCGGACGTGGGCGAGTTCTTTGGAGTATAATCCATGAGAATCCCACAAATGCAATAAGAATGAATTAGGAAATAACCTGGTCCTATGAATGATTTATTTTTCCTGATATAATCCGTATAGGAAAAAGTCCGTATTTTTTCATATATCTAGAATAGGCTCATTCGTATTACAGGCTTGCTATTTCGTACCGGAGCACCATATTATCGTCGCTACGACGAGTACTCAGGATTCAGATTCCAGTGCGGTCCGTTTGGTTTCCCATAAGCCAAGAACTAATAGACCAACACATAGCAGAATCGGTGCTGGCACACAAACGAGCGAGCCTATTGGGGGCGCAGGTCTAATTATGAGTGGTCCTCCGCTTCTGGGCAATTCAATGTGAAACGGATTGAAGTAGTAAAAGACACACGGGGCTAATAGCTGGAAGACGATTAACGCTGATGCAAGAAAGAACTCTCCAGGTTGGCTCTTGTTTCGAAGAGACCTGTTAACGACTAACACAAAGAAGAGGCGTGGAGAAGCAAACAAAAAAACCGATAGAATCGCCTCAGGAGGGGGTAGAAGCAATAAAGTTTCAACCGATTGATTCAATGTATTGCTTAGATTGAAGAAATGCCAAGTAACTGCAGCAATCAAGTATCGGGCTGAGTCTAACAATTCTTGGTAGAAAACCATGAATGGCGCAAATAGAGCAAGCAGAATCAGTGTAAATGTTACCACAACGATGGTAGCTCTCTCCGAGCTCGGAGATTCCTTTTCCGAATTGTCTTGCATTCGAACCACACCGGTATATGAGTTGGTCACATTCATACTGGTGAGGTGTGATATAACCAATTCCATAATGAGAATATTGTACTGTTCTGTCAGCAGGTATTGACCAAGTAAGATCTCTTTTTCCGTACCGACAAGACTGTAATATCTGAGAGCCTATAGCTATAGCACTTGAGGAGCCTGCACCGCTCCACGAGTAGGTAGGTCGCGCCAAGCTTAGCGGTAAACATCAATAACCTCAAAAATAATACAAAAGAGTAGGAGTTCAAAACCGCTCTTTTCGAATAGAAAGGGGAGTGAACTCGAAAGAGACAGGTCAGAAGTTTATAACCTCAGGTGAAATAGATGGGTCGCTCCAAGGGTACGATAATCAGTGTGAAGGTCCCGCTACGATGGACTGTAATGACTGATAGACAGAAGACTCGCCTCAACCGGATTACTGGTAGAGATAGTAGAGTCATTAGAGCTTATCTTGGTGTGATTGAACGTCACGAAGATGAGTTGCTGACAGGGCGTAAACGAACAAGACTTGATGCTTCGAAACTTGATGCGCTGACCCTGACTGCATCCAAGGGGAAAGCTAACAGAAACTGTGTACCTCATAACTTCAAAGTCAGATTCCCAAACATATCAGTGAACGAGTTTCAGGAGTGTCGAGATTCTGCTATCGCCATGTGGCAGAGCTACTTGGAAAGGGGAGGTTCAAAACCTCTTAGTACAAAGAGATATTCCACTCGGAAGATCCCACGATTTGCATTTACTCAACGTTTTGAGCTGGTGTATTCACCAGAGCTCGAGATTCGACACTGGTTAAAGCTCAGAGACTCTCTGGACTCAGTCAGTGAAAGACGAGTACGACATGATATGCTTATGATTCCCCTTTCCATCTCCTCATATCATCTCAATCGGATGCAAGAGGGAGAGGTAAAGACGATACGTATATTCAAGGACTCCCGTCGGAAGTGGTGGATAATCTTCACGGTCACTCTTGTTGTTGATAGTATTAATACAGTTGGAAAACCACCTGCTGTTTTGTCGATAGACCTTGGAATCAACACGGCTGCATGTTCAGTCCTTCTTACTAGGAAGGGCTACAGGCAGATTCGATACTGGAAACAGGCGGACAAGCTCCAGCGAATGAAGACCTTGGATGATAGGTTTGCTTCTCTTCAAAGAGAGAAGGAACAACTCATTGCGAGGGGTGAGAATCCAGATAGAGTGACAGCTCAGCTCAGGATTCTGAGCGGAAAGAGAGAACGGGTCAGTAAGGAGTACGACAAGAAGCTTGTGCGATATATCTCCGATTACATCAGAGAGCTTACCAAAAACTATGGCCTCTATGTATCAATTGGGAAACTGAAAGGTATCAGAAATACCGCCAGAAGCGGCAACTATAGAGGGAAAAGGTTCAGAGGGATGATCCATCGGTGGGCTTTTGCCAGAATCCGTGATAACTTGGAGCACAAGCTCGGTTCGGTTGGGTTTGATCCCAAGAGGTTCAAGGCAGTCCCTGAGCAATGGACCTCTATTTTGTGTCATAAGTTTGGACACAAGGGTA
>SOKL01000363.1 GCA_004376265.1 Candidatus Thorarchaeota archaeon | reverse complement strand
GGGGGGGATTCAGTGAAGGGTATGTTCTTGTCATTGAGGAAGAATCCGAATGAAAAGAGCTCACTCTACATACTCTGAAACTTCGGATTAAACTTATATTCAATTTTTTTGCCCCGTTCATGTGAATACCACCCTGTTCAGTGGTGGTTCCATGTGGTCATGGAGTGTATAATTATGGCTACTGATGAAGTTAAACCAATTCCTGAAGAACCCATCAAGCATGAAGATGGTGGGCCAATCTCTAGGTATCGTGTCGAGAGATACCCAGTCAAGGAACTTCCATACAACACCGAGTCGATATGTCCCGAGTGTTTCCTGACTGATGACAAAGTCCATGTAATCGAAGCCACTCTCTATGAGGAAGATAGTAAGGTCATGTTCAAGAAGACCTGCGAAGATCATGGTGAGTTTTTTGACGTTTACTGGGGAGACGTTGAGATGTTCAGAAAAGCCCAGAAATGGTGGTACAAGTCTGTCGGACTTGATAACCCCCGCACAGAGACCGTGAAAGGCTGTCCAGAGGACTGTGGTCAGTGTCCTGAGCACAAGTCCCACACTGCTCTTGCCCTTCTAGATGTTACAAATCGATGCAATCTTCGTTGCCCGATATGTTTCGCAGTGGCTGCTGAAGGCGGCACAATCTATGAGCCTGATCCCCAAGAGGTCTTTGATATGTTGAAGAACCTCCGAAGCAACCTGCCAGTACCCGCGCCAGCAATCCAATTCGCTGGTGGTGAACCTACTGTCAGCAAACATCTCCCACAGTATATCAAATGGGCTAAGCAATTGGGTTTCAAGCATGTGCAGATTGCAAGCAATGTGATCAGAATTGGTAAGAGAAAGGAGTATTTGCAGGAACTACGTGATGCTGGTCTATCCACAATTTACATGCAATTTGATGGCGTAACACCTGAACCCTATCTTGCAGCACGCGGGACAAACCTACTTCCTCTGAAGAAGCAGGCTGTTCAACACGCAAGAGAGGTTGGTATGGAATCGCTTGTTTTGGTTCCAACCGTTGTCCGAGGAGTCAATGATGATCAACTTGGTGGAATAATTGAATTTGCAATTGAAAACCGTGATGTTGTACGATGTGTCAATTTTCAGCCTGTGAGCATCACTGGTCGTATCGACCACGAAGCCCGCAAAGATATGCGAATCACAATTCCTGATGCGATTCATGCAATAGAGGAACAGACTGGAGGCAAGATTCCAGCAACTGAGTGGTTTCCCGTCCCCTCTATGATGCCTTTGGGCCGTGGACTTGGTTTGATCAAGGGTCGCCCGGACCTCGAGCTCAGCTCTCACTTTGCCTGTGGAATGGCCACTTTCATCTACATTGATGATGATGGTGAATACAGACCTATCACAGATTTGATTGATATTGAAAAATTCCTAGTCCTATTCGAGGATATTGCTAACCTCTATGCCAACAAGGCAAGGGGAGCAAGCAAGCGCGCCAAGGCTAAACTTGCGGCTGGAGTTCGTCACATCAAGAAGAAAGGTCTCATCAAAGACCTACTAGATGCATTCCTTAATCGTGGTGACTATAGCTCACTGGCGAAACTCATGCGTCGAATCATAATGCTCGGAATGATGCACTTTATGGATCCGTATAATTTCGATCTTGAGCGAGTTGCACACTGTGATATCAACTACTCTGTACCTGATGGGAGGATTATTCCATTCTGCGCGATGAACACTATCCACAGATCAAGAGTTGAGGAGAAATTCTCAAAGCATATTGATGAGTGGCGAAAAGGTCACAAACCAACTAATGTTGAAGAGGAAAGTATCTCAAAACCATATTCTAGTGAAGAGTAAAACGTCTTTGAATTTGTGCATCCCTCTTGGGGTGCACACTGTATCTTTTCAGTATAGTTCCACTTATAATATCCCGAATCATTAATCGTTTCACTTTAATAAGAAAAAAGACTATTATTATTGAGGGAAATAGAAACAAAAGATATCAATTCAATGCATTTCTCAGGCGTTTAACTGCTTCTCCTTCTGGTCATATTTTATCATATAGACAAGACTTAATAAGAGTATTTTGGAGTTAAGAACTATCTAAGTAGGAATTGATGGGTATAAAGTAACTTAAACGAAGAAACACGGCGAGCATGTGGGCTAGTTTTTCGTTACATGCCCTCAATTACGAAACTCCCCCCTCCTACCACGATTCCCACTAGCTCGCCACCTTCTTCATTTTATCGAATCATGTTAATCAGAAACCTTAAAACAATAATATTCACAATAGTTAATAATCATGTTGATTCTGTACCTGACTAGCTTTGGGATTGCCCTGTCTGTATTTTTCTATATCTACAGTGGGACACTAGCGAAGCACAGGTCTGGAGGTACAAATGGGGACTTTGGGAAATCAGGTCGCGATATGTGGGTAGCAACTCTTCTTGATTGCGATTTCGAACCTGCAAAGACAAGATTTGGACCTGCAAAGGTCATTCCAGCTGATCGTGGCTTGAATCGGGCGGCGCATAAGAAGAACTTCTCGCGTCACATGGAACACAAATGATATTGTCAAATTCTCCTCAATCCCATGGAATCCTTAATTAGGAAAAAAGAGGAACGTCCAGAGGTTGATACCGATGAAACAAAAACACAGCCTAGATATAATTCAAGTCGATGCATTCACTGACACACCTTTCGGTGGAAACCCTGCAGCTGTAGTCCTTGCTGCTGATCATGTCAGTGATGAAACTATGCACAAGATTGCTAGAGAGATGAATGTGCGAGAAACTGTGTTTATCTCCAAGTCACGTGTTGCGGATTTCCGTTTTCGTTATATGACACCTAAGAGTGAGATTGACTTTTCAGGGCATCCAACAATCGCTGCATTTCACGCTCTTGTTGAGATAGGTCGTATAGATCTGTTACAAGATGTGACCATGACTCGTCTTGAAACCAACACTGGCGTTCTAGATATTGATATTGTGAGGAACGAGTCCACAGGGCATCATGAGATTCAGATCACACATAAGACCCCTCGATTTCTGGATACATACGACCCGAAGGACTATGCAGAGGCTCTTGGACTATCACTTGCTGATATCCACTCTCCTAATCCTCTCCAGACGGTCAGCACGGGGACTCCACACTTGATGATACCCGTATCAACACAGAGATCTCTTGACAGGATTAAACCTAACTGGGATAGGTTGAAAGAGCTTCAGACAGATTCAGATTATGTTTCACTAAGCGTATTCACGCGAGACACAAGAGAACCCACATCGGATGCACAGGTCAGACATTTCGGTCCAGCAGTTGGTGTGTATGAAGATCCAGTGTCCGGGTCTGCCGCTGGTAGTCTTGGAAGCTATATCATCCGATACGGTTTCATGGAAACCCCATTCCCTGTTACCAGTATTGTGATTGAACAAGGTCATTATGTTGATAGACCAGGAAAGATATTCGTTGAAGTGCGCGGTGATCAGGAAGGAATTGATCAGGTGAAGGTCAGTGGCACTGGAGTCACTGTACTGAAAGGGACAATCCATTTCTAGATTTTAATCAATGCGGTGGATAGGCTCTTTGTCCAGATTCAATGACTCTCAGACTTAGAAGGAGCATCTCCTCACCGTTCGTGTTGAGTAGTTTTTGCAAAGGTTGGTATGCTGGTGGAATGTTCTTCTTGATGTAGTTGAGGAATTCCTCCTTTGATTCAATGAGAGCTTTGTGCATTCCTTCAACGTGTTCAAGTAACGATGATTCCCAAGGCTTCCTCTGTTTCCTAGTTCCAGGCATTACCTGTTCGAGAGTTCGGATGATGTTGTCTGCGAGTGTCTTTGATTCGCGAATTCGGTGCTCTCCAGCTTTCTTCTTCTTTTTCTTCTCGCCAGCTTCTTGTACCTCTGCTATGAACTTGATGACTTCTTCAGGAGTCATTGCAGGCTCTTCTATTTCTGTTTCAATCACTAAGCGTTTCCATGCCCTCTTTCCTAGGAATTCTAGAGGAGAAATATACCCCTTCGCCTCCATGTTCAACAAGTATTTTCTAAACATTTCTTCAGTAATGAATGAAGTTGGCCCGGACATAACTAGGAACTTCTGAAACAGGACTACCTCAAACTCAATCACAGCCCAACCAAAGGCACCAACAATGCCTATTTCTCTCTCTCTCTCCAAATCCTCGGAGTCATATGCATATGACATACTGAAACCCCACTTCTCTCTTAATAATCAATAGAACCTTCTCAGGAAAACATATGAACATAAGCCTATCCGATTTTTGGAACAAGCTCACTCTGAAATCGAAAAGCCTGATGTTTTTTCTCACTCAATTTGACAGAAAAAAGGAGAGGAGGTGGCCTGGTAAAAGCCAGACCAACACTCGTTTATTTATTTACGTTTCAAAACGATAGCTACTGCGAGGACGAGAACAACACCAACACCTGCAATGATCAAGAGCATAGTTGTGTCTAAGGGAGCAGGTGGAATTCCTCCACCGGGCCATGTAACAGTATAGTATGCTCGAACAGCTACGTTGCCGTCGTTGTCAGTTGCCACAATCTTGACAGAGATTGTTGTATCCGAAAGTCCAGTAATGAGACCCGTGAAGTCATTGCCAAGGTCTGTCATATCAACGGTGACAGTACCCGCGTCGCCTTCGTATACCAAACTTACAGATTCTACGCCACCTGGATCTGTCACTGTGGCTGTGAAAGTCACAGATTGATCGCTATCAGGTGAAGCAGGAGTAACGTTTACGTTTCCAATTCTGGGGCCTACTTCATCTACATCGGAAACTGATCCAGTGGTGCGATTTGTAGCCCACTCTAGGAAATTCTCAAGGAGCACAATATTATCGAAATCTATCTGCGGGTAATCGAAATCACTGAAGAAAGTGGTGCCTGCAACGAGAAGTCGAAGGTTTCCAATCTCTTCTACTGCAATGAGAGGTATTTGATCCCCAAATTCTCCATCAATTGTATCATCATAGATGACTGTTGGAGTAGGACTCTGGTGATTCAACTGATATGCTGTGACATTAGCATACACAATTGGTAGGACCGGACCATCATCGATGAAGTACAGACTTGATGGCGAGTAGAACGTGAGACTGTCTACTGATTGCATAAGTCCTGCAGTATCTGGAAGTGATGGTATATAATTAAGATCATTAACGTACGACGCGTATGTACCCTGCATGTAGATGTTATCATCATTGACCCGGATATGAGCACCTAAGGCGTCAAGAATTTGATTGGGTCTAGATCTTAAGACATATTCAGAATGGTCACCTCTACTGGTGAGGAGGATTGACTTGTTCCCTGATGCTGCCCATGTGGCTATTGCAGAAAGTTCGTCAGTCGTATATGCGTCGAAAGCACAAGTTGCTATAAAGAGATCAACTCCAGCTAACGCTCCAGATGTGATTGCACTCGCATGATGAATCATCTGATAACCAGCTCTAGCAAGAGTTTGGTTAAGAGAGGTTAGTTTTACTTCCCCACTGTAATCGATGTAATCATTTGTATGTGCGAAATCGACTAGGGCTACGTGTTCATATGTGATCGATACATCTGGTGCGTTCAGACCAATTGTCGCAGTATAGAACATACTAAGTGTACTATTGATGGCCATGGATAGGCAGTCCTCTGTAAACGCCTTGATTGTTGAATTGGTTGCTAGGGCCTCGGTTTCGGTTGTGACATACTCATCTATAATATAGTCCAAGAATTGATGGGAGAATTCAGCATGCTCAATGACTCTCTCAGTCACATTACTAATAGTAAATTCACCTGGTGTGTCTAGAACCAGTGTTCCCAGATTCGCATTGATGTCACCTTCATAGGCTGAATGACCATCAAAGACTGCAGGATCGCCAGCGGCATCTGTATGAAGGGGTATCGCTGGGTCCATCATATAGTGTGCTGCAACACCTAAGGCAAAGAAACCATCGCTCCAATTCTCTAATGTGAAATTAGCCCTTGCAAAATCATACCATGTTTGAGCTGCCCACGGTGCATTATATTCTTCTGTTTCAGGATAGTAGAGGTGATTATCCCAATCTTGCCATGCTTGATCCGGAGCTGTGGAACCTGAGATTAGTTCAAGAGAGTAGTACTGGAATGCTGTCGCCCAGCTAGTGTTTGTTATACTTCCGTAACTCTCTGAAACAATAAATTGGTGGGTTACAAGCCCCCAGGCCGCTACGGGTTTGGCGGTTGGAAACACCACTGCTACTGAAATTAATGGCGCTAATAGAAGTGCCATGATAAGCCATTGCTTCCTCATGAACTCACATGAGGAAGCTTTCGGCTATTAAGTGGTGTGCCAGATATGTGCACCACTTCTTTCTACATACCACCTCTCCTCTTCCTTAAGAACACAGCAACAATCACTACTGCAATCACCCCACCGGCGGCCCCCACTAGAAGAACTGGATCAATCTCAACTGGTGGTGCAGTTCCGGTTGTAAAGGTCGGAGTTGTTGGTTCGAGAGGATCTGTTGTGACGGTGTATTGAGCTTCAGGCAAAATAAACACGCCTCCAAACATATCATACACAATTGCGGAAAAATTAATGACCGTGCCTCTGAGAAACGGTCCAATAGTTGCCTCAAGTGTGACTGTTCTAATAGTGATTGATTTATTGTAGTCCCCTGAACCATCATTGAAGAATCCAATTGCAGAAGAGATGTATCGAATATCTCCTCGTGCAATAGAATACACCATTGTCACTAGTGTTCCGTTTTCATTCCTTTCAATCTCTTGCCTTACGTCACCCACATTGACAAGTGCGCCGATACCGTGAATTAGAGTCGCCATGTTTGAAGTTGCGTTGAAATCGTGGAGATTGAATACTATAGCGGAATAACCAACTAATGGCGTAGTGATACGAGTAGTCCAGTTTGTGAATCCATTGGCTGGCACAACAACGATATCATTGCTCTGGTTTGCACTCAAGGCACGGACAAAATACCGAGTCATATTGAACAGAATTGCATTGTTATTGGTGCTTGTGATATTCAATGTGAGATTGTAGTTGGTGCTTGGCAAAAGGAATCGTGATTCTGGAGTAACAACGTTAAAAGAAATATTCAGTGCCTCAGGTGCTGAAGCATTGGTTGCAGCGTAAAATGCTCTGTGAGGACTACCAAAATCTAATGCGATTTCTGCGTCCTCTAGATAGAGTTCTGCAAGAGTTGTACCTTCTCCTTCAACAGAGTCCACAAGCGCTGAAGCGCTAGCTATTTCCGCTTCGGCCAACCCCATTAATTCGAAGTACCTGTCGATCCAGACTTGTTGACCATACACAACGTTGGTCGCTTTGTCAAGAACAACCACTCTTTTTTCGAGTATTGCATCAACAACATCAGCAACCCCTAATCTACCATTTGGCCCAGTCGGATGATTCACAAATAAGACGTTTTCAATCTTACCTACCCACTCAAACGTGTGTCCATCACTTCCTCCGTAGAAACTCCTTGAATAACCTTCATCCCATAAACCATGAGAGAATCCTGTATTTGTGACCTCTATTGCGTCATATCCATACGAATCGAATAACTCGTATGTGGTCATATATGGTGCTGAGATTGTGGGGTGACACAAAGAAACAATCGCTCCTTGTGCATGGGCACCATCAACCATACCTGCCTGTGTGTTAGTGTAAATGTTCTCATTCAATGGAAATGCCAGTGAATGGTGTCCCCGCGAGAGTTCAGCTCCTACGAATATCTCAATATCAAGGTCATTCTGCTCAGCAATCTCCCTCATCGCTTGTGCTCCAGTAACACCTCCCAAGCCCAATGGGTTAGGAGCCTCATAACTATGATCTGTCACAAGCATGTAATCAAGACCCCTAGTTACACCAGCCCAGAGCATGTCCGCAGGTGTATCAGCACCATCACTATGCGACGTGTGATAATGAATTATGCCATTGTAGGTCTTGTAATCCTCTATTTCAGCTGGTGAGAGAGTGGGTCCACTACCCACCGGTATCACTGCGACCTCGGGAACTATTACTTTTCTTGGTGAAATTCCAACTAACCAGTCTGCGATATTTAGAGAGAACTGGAAGAGATCATCTTTCTCGACTTGCCAATGCTTAACAGTTCGATACATTATGAAAGGCGCAACCGCTCCAACAGATACTACTCTACCTGAACCATATTCGGATACTGCTGCAACAGGGTCCCCATCATTTTCGATTACAGTCATTGCGGGACTCTCCACAGTGAGTGTTGTTCCTTTCACCTTGTAATCTACATTGGAATGGATTGAGCTAACATCCTGAGTGACATGATGAGTGGTCATATCTGTTGTAGTGGATAACCACGAATCCTCAGTACCGGTATTGAAAGTAATTCCGTATGTTTGAGAAAGGGTATTGAGATTAGCTGACGAGAAATGCCAAGCTGGACTATTATCAGTGCCAACAAGGAGAAGACCTCCACCTGCTTGTACAAAGTTGTTCACAGCTGTAACTTCTCCTGCTGTTAGTGCAACCATAGGAAAGAATAGAACCAAAATATCAACTCCAGCAAGTATACCCGAGTCAAGTTGCTGGTCGAAGTTCATCTCTGTTTGGTAACCGTGCTCTTCCAGAATCCACGCAAAAAACGAGGCATTTCCGGGAATGATTGTAGCACTTCCAAGTGCAGTATGTGCTTCATTAAAGAGAACCGTATAACCTGTCTGACTAACTTGTATAACTTTCACAGGGGGATTGTTTGTCAGTGTTATTGCTGGTCCAGTCGAAAATAGTGCTGTTACAGTGAACATCACCAGAAACATGAATGAAATTAGGATTTTAGAATGAGTCTTCAAATTCACAGACCTCTCACTTCAGTTCTATTAGTCTTTGCAGTAATTAAGTGTGTCTTAAAACAAAATTATGCTTCAAAGGAAACCCTAGTTTTCACTCATCTGAGATTGAGAAAAAGAATGAGGGAGAGGTAGATTTCTCTACCTCCCTGAGAAAGTTATCTACCTTCTCTTCATTACAACAACGATGATGATGACAACGACAACTGCACCAACAATACCCATCAGAAGAACTGGATCAATTGCGAGACCAGGTCCTGTTGGTGTGAATGGATTCATTGCATAGTCCATACCAAAATCGATTGTCTGCTTGACGAATGCATCTCCTTCCAGAGGTACAGTGTAGTACTCGGTTGTGAACATTGGTTGATAGTCACCGTATGGTGATGCACCAGATACAACGATCACGCCAGTCCCAGCAGTTCCAGCATTGATCTCGATGGTCACTGCGACAAACTCACCCGAATCACCATCTGCGTTTGCAAGTGGTGGAACAAGGTCAGAGTCACCAATGGTTGCTGAGGCTCCGTAGTAGAGTAGCGGATACACATTGTCGATTGATCCAGTTTCAAGTGATACAACATCTGCATCTGCGGTTGCTGAAGAGCTACCGTAGAGTGAGGTTGGACCGTGCATGAGTACCTGATCAACACCAGCAACAATATCTGCGACGAATGGATCAGTGCTTGTACCGTTTGCAACGACTCTGTATGAGGCGTTACAGTTGGAGTAAGCATCGCTAATCGATATTGCTTCTGGATAGACGTGTGAACCGGCAGCTTCCAGTATGAGTGAAGCGTTGTTGTTGATGTAGGCATAACCTGAGTAGTCAGAGTCTGATCCGACCCACAGGAATTTGTTTCCTTCGGCAAACCAATCATCAACTGCATCAATCTCAGCTGCTGTAAACCCATTTGTTGTACCATAGATGGCACCAATCATAAGGCCTCTAGCACGAGCTAGAACGGTATCATTGAGACCACCCCAAGCAAATGCTACTGTGTAACCAGCATCAGTCAAATTGTTTAACAACCAAGTGTCTTCTTCTCCGAAGACATAGGATGAATACTGACCGTGGCTCATGTCAAATACAATGAGTGAACCAGCAGCTTTCTCCATGCCAAAGTCGATTGCTTGTTTAACGAATGCATCTCCTTCCAGAGGTACTGTATAGTACTCGGTTGTGAACATTGGCTGGTAGTCACCGTAAGGTGAAGCACCAGATACAACGATCACACCAGTTCCATCAGTTCCAGCATTGACTTCCAATGTAACTGCGACGAACTCACCTGAATCACCGTCTGCGTTTGCAAGTGGTGGAACAAGGTCAGAGTCACCAATGGTTGCTGAAGCTCCATAGTAGAGCAATGGGTAAACATCAGTTATGGTTTCGGTTTCAAGAGCAACAGCATCAGTTCCCTCAGCTCCGGAAGTGCTTCCATAGAGTGAGGTTGGACCGTGCATGAGCACCTGATCAACACCAGCTACAATGTCTGCGACGTAAGGATCAGTGCTTGTGCCGTTTGCAACGACTCTGTATGAGGCGTTACAGTTGGAATAAGCATCGCTAATCGATATTGCTTCTGGATAGACGTGTGAACCGACTGCATCTAGTATGAGTGAAGCGTTGTTGTTGATGTAGGCATAACCTGAGTAGTCGGAATCTGATCCGACCCATAGGAATTTATTACCTGCATTAAACCAAGCGGCTACATCATCAATCTCAGCTGTTGTAAAGCCATTTGTTGTACCGTAAATTGCACCAACTAATAGTCCTGTAGCATCTGCAAGAATGGAATCATTGAGACCACCCCATGCGAATACTACTTCAAATCCCATAGCAGTCAAGTTGTTCACCAACCAAGCGTCTTCTTCTCCAAATACATATGAAGAGTACTGGCCGTGGCTCATGTCAATCACAATCAATGGATTGATTGGATCTTCTGCAGCCACAACTTTGGATGGGACGAAACCGACGCTAATGAAGTATGGCGCGAAGAGTGCAGCAATGAGAAGCATTGCGGCAACCTTACGCGTCCGTAAACCTGTGTTCAAAGCGTTTTTGTCCTCCTTCGAATCTTCTATTAAGTTAACTCGAATAGTAGGCAGTTACCCTAGTGATGAGTATTTAGACTTTTAGGCACCACTACGTTTTGTGCCGATGCTCTCATCGTTTGTTGAAAGAATAGATAGATTGTGTATAAATCCTCATGAATGAACATGTACTCACGTACACATTCTCATTGGTGACAAAGCTTTAATATCACTCCGCATTGTGTCGAGTCTTACCAGACTTGAGAGGAGCTTTCAAAAGGCACCGTAATGTATCTTTTCAATGAAAGTTCATTTCAAAAAGGTGATATTTGATGGCCGGAGAGTTTGAAAGCACACGTAATATGAAGACGATTGTCATTGCTGTCGTAGTAATCGCTGTCGTTGTAACAGGAGGATTGCTAGTTGTTCTGAATATGAACCCCCAAGGCCCAGGACAGAGTATAACAGTTCTCTCTCGTCACGACATAGCTATATTCGATGCATATGAAAGCGAATTTCTAGCAAGTGATTTTGCTGTGGAAAATAGAATCACAGATGTTGTCTGGAAAACACAGGCTGGTGGATTCTGGGATGCTGTGATTGCAGCTGGTGGTATTGATGTATTGTGGGGCGGTGGTCCTACTTTATTCGATCAGATGCAACGAGATGGAAATCTCGAGCCCCTCAATTGGGCATCAATAATAGATGTTATTGATAGAGTCCCTGATGAGATAGCCAACACAGACATGAAACGTCGTGATGGAAACAGTGACGTTATTTGGGTGGCAGCAGCCATCTCTACATTCGGATTCACTGTGAATCATGCATTTCTTGATGCCAATAGCTTACCTACTCCAAACAATTGGACACATCTTGCTCAACCAATTTGGGGTTCGCTACTGCCAACAGCGACAATTGCCATGGGTAATGCACCATTTACCACATCCAACACTCGTATCTACGAGATTATCACACAAGGAATGGGTTGGGAAGCAGGTTGGGTAACCATGGCCCGAATGGCGGGAAGTGCGCGCTTGTATCCGGGATCTGTTCAGACTCAGTCAGCAGTTGAAGACCAATCAGTTGGTGTTGCTATGTCAATTGACTTCTATGGATACAACACACAAGCCAACAACCCTGATTGTGAATACATTCTTCCAGAGGGTGAAACAATAGTCAATGGTGATCCAATTGCTATGGTTAAGGATACTCCAAAGAAAGACCTTGCTGAAGGATTCATCGATTATATCCTTTCACCTGAAGGACAAGCAGTCTGGTTATCCCCTGGTATAAGCAGAATGCCAGTTCTAGGATCTGCATTTCAGACACCTTATGGGATGGGTTTCCCTGACCTCTACGCGACCTACAACGATACAATCGTAACATCGGGAATCGAGTTCAATGACACACTCTCTGTGGAGATAAACACTGCATTTACTTCATACTTTGAGGCTGTGTACAACGATGCACATGACAATTTAGCATTAGTATGGGAAGCGCTCGTTGATGCCTATTATGACACAGACATCACTCTAGCGCAGCTCAACAATTGGTCGATCTATATGGGACGTCCTGTGACCATTGTCTACGAAACCACACCAACGAACTTCACAATAGACTTCGCTAGATCAATTAATGACCAGATGATCTATGACACCGGATTCTATTATGATATGCAGACGGCTTGGACCGCAGCAGCCAATGCTCAATATTTAGCCACACTCGCAGATTTGAATGCATATCTGACACCATGATGAGTTAGGTACAATAACAAACACAAGGATGTGGATGATGTGGAGCAAAGCGACATCGATACTGAAGTAGAATCAGAAATCATTTCTGAGGATATGGAGGCGTCCTTTGCTCCCGTCGATATCTTTGTACGAATCATAATGGGGATAGTTGGTTTCTTTGTTGGTCTTGGAAAACGAATCATATCTTTCTTCAAATGGATTGGGAGCGGAGTTCATCGTATATATCGCTTCTTCAATAATCCAGGACAGAGCATTAGACAATTCATCAAACGATTGAGTACCTACGCCGGAGAATTCTCGAGAGAGATGGATACTCTAAGTTGGATACAACTTAGTGTGATAATCTTTGTCTTTGGTCTGTTCTTAATTGCTCCATTGCTGAGTGTAGTCTGGGGCTCATTCGTGACTGATACAGGTGTCAACCTGGACCTGATCACGCAACTATTCAGCAATGCTGCATATGTCCCACAGTGGCAGCCTCAAGACTTCAACTGGATTCGTCCAACCGGAGCAGGTTACATTGAGATTTGGGGTATCGACCTGGGTATCATACTGAACTCAGTGTATTCTGCTCTTGCAGTTACAGCAATTTCGGTTGTTCTAGGCACCTCATTTGCTTTCATTATAGCTAGGTATGACTTCCCTGGCAAAGGGATTCTCAGAACTCTCTTACTATTTCCAATGCTCTCGACTCCATTCATTGGAGCGATGGGTATTAAGTGGTTCTTGGGCGCAAATGGTTTCCTCAACAACTTAGCTTCGGCCGGATTCGGAGTTTTAGGGTTAGAATGGGTTCGGTTTGAGTTTCATGGATTGGCGGCAATCATTATAGTGCAAGGGTTCTCGCTCTTTTCATTGGTGTATCTCAATGCATATTCTTCATTTATGAGCATTGATCCGTCTCTGGAGGAACAGGCTGAGAACCTTGGAGCAACTGGCTTCAATCTGTTTAGATCTGTGACATTGCCCTTGGCGATGCCCGGCATTCAAGCAGGTGCCATCCTCACATTCATCTTGAGTATTGAAGACCTCGGAACGCCAATTGTCTATGCGGAGGATTTGCAAGCACAGAAAACATTGGCGTACCAAGTGTTTGATAGTATTACTGCAGAGGCGGGATCAATAAATCCTCTAGGCCCTGCAATTGGTATGATTTTGCTTGTTTTCGCGTTGTCTGGATTTCTAGCAATACGAAAGTATGCCTCACTGAGGAGTTATGCATCTGGTAGTAAGGGAGGTCAATGGAATCCTCGGACCCGATCTCTGCGACCCAGAACTTCGATTCTAATGTATCTAATAATCGTCCCTGTACTAGCATTTGCACTAATTCCACAGATTAGTGTCATTTTGCTTTCATTATCTGAGTATAGGTCGAGTGCGCTCTTTCCGCCACTAACGCTAGATAACTTTGCAATTATCGGCAATAATGATATTCGAGATGCGTTGGTGCGAACTGTTGGTTATGCTGCAATAGCGACATTTGGTATTGTATTACTTGGAGTTTCTGCGGCGTATATCATATCGCGGCGAAAGATACCTGGTCGAACAGCATTAGATATGCTTGTTACATCTCCCATTGCATTGCCAGGTATCGTCATTGCAACAGGTTACTTCACATTATTCTACAATACTCCATTCTTCCCAATTGATGGACCGATGTTTCTCATCGTAATGTCATATCTCGTTAGGAAATTTCCATTTACAGTACGGGCGGCGTATGCAGGGATGCAACAAACCCCAGAGGTTTTGGAAGAGGCAGCTCAAAATGTGGGAGCAAGTAAGAACAAGACGTTCACGAGTATCGTTATACCCCTCATAGGTGTCAGTGTTCTAGCAGGATCTCTTCTCTCATTTGTTTACTGTGTGAGCGAAGTCAGCACGAGTCTGTTACTCGGAGGTGCCAATTACTATCAAGCACCACTCACGTATTGGATTAATGAAACGTACGCAGGATTACCACCATTGTATGGTATAGGACCTGCGGCTGCTCTAGGTGTCCTCATGATGATTATGCAAATGATTGTAATAGCAACGACCAATGCCATCCTGAAGACCAGGGCATCTGCTATGACAGGAATCTGAGGTGAACACAATGGTAGAAATAATTCTCAAGAATTTACGAAAGACGTTCGGTGAAGTCATAGCTACAGATGATGTGAATATGGTCTTAGAGGATGGAAAGCTCTCCACACTTCTCGGCCCATCAGGCTGTGGAAAGACAACCCTTCTGAGACTGATTGCTGGATTCTATGTTCCGGATAGAGGTCAGATATTCTTTGATGACAGAGAGATTACTAATGTTCCTCCAAATTTAAGGAACACTGGAATGTGTTTCCAGAACTATGCACTCTGGCCGCACATGACCGTCTTCGACAACATTGGCTACGGTCTCAAGCTGAAGCGTGTAGAAGGCTTGAAGTTCACAAAATCTGCCATTAAATCACGAGTAGATGAAGCACTTGAACTCGTTCGAATGGAAGGTCTCGGTCATCGGACACCACACCAACTTTCTGGCGGACAGCAACAACGTGTTGCACTTGCTAGAGCTTTGGTGATTCAACCTGATGTACTTCTACTCGACGAGCCACTCTCAAATCTTGATGCTAAATTGAGGAATGAGATGCGTGAAGAGATTTTAAGAATTCAAGGTGAGCTTGGTATCACCACTGTCTACGTCACGCATGATCAAATTGAGGCTCTCAGTATATCCGACATGGTAGCTGTTATGGATCTAGGATACATTCAGCAATATGCACCACCTCGTGAAATCTATGACAAACCACAGACTCTCTTCGTAGCAGATTTCATAGGTAAGTGCACGTTCCTTGATGGAGAAATTGCATCTCTTGGTTCGGAATTAACCGTAACTCTACCTGATGGTCAATCTGTGAAGGGATTTTCTCCCGTAGAGAATTATCCCTTCGAGGTTGGTGAGCAAGTCCGATGCGCTGTTCGTCCAGAAGACCTTCATGTACAACCCACAAGTGGCAAA
>SOKL01000206.1 GCA_004376265.1 Candidatus Thorarchaeota archaeon | reverse complement strand
GGTAATGTGGGTATGGCACTTGGGACTGCAGGTTTTCGCCCTGTTGCTGATGATCGAGGAAGAACGGATCTATTCGGAAACAAAATGCGAATTACTCGGAGGGCAATTGCAGATAATCTCGCTTCTGCATGCACCGCAGTGATGGGTGAATCTGACGAATCGACGCCTGCGGCTCTGATCAGGGATGCGCCTGTTGAATTTGTAGACCAATCTTTTGACTCGTCAGAAATGTGGATTATCCCTTCTGAGTGCATGTATATGGCAATCTTTGAACAATGGAGGAAAGAGGTGCCAATATGAGAACCTTTGAATTGTGGTTTTAATCAAGTTGTGATATGAGCTGACAATCTTATTTAGGTTAACAAGAACGAGTTTATGACAACCAAGGAAGAAAAAAGCTGCCCTGAAAAGTAATCCGTGTGGAGGAGGTTACATCATTGACTAAGAAGACAATATTAATCGACGTGGCAAAGGCTGGAGCCTCAGGAGATATGATTCTAGCTGCATTTACTGATTTAATTGGTGAAGATACTGTTCTTCTCCCAGTCGCTGCAAGTTTACTGATCTATGATCCATCTTTTCGTTTGAATGTCGCATCAAAATCTCATTCTGGAATAACTGGTCGTCAGCTCCAAGTCACCCGGAATTCAGGAATTCGACTCAGTCCATCATCACTTGAGGATGTAATTGAAGCAGTATCTGAAGAGGTTGAACTTTCTCCGGAAGCAAAGAAGATAGCATTGAAAAGTCTGAATGTGATACTTGAGGCTGAGAGCAAAGCGCACAACAAACCAATTGATGAACTACACCTTCATGAAACTGGTTCTGTTGATACTGTACTCGATCTTGTAGGAGCTGCATATCTTTTAGAAAGAACCGGCTTGCTTGGTGAGGCAGAAATACTTGCAACAAAGGTAGCGGTAGGAAATGGGACTATCAAAACGGAACATGGTGTACTAGATGTTCCAGTTCCCGCGGTGGCTGAAATGCTTGCAGCACATAATGTCCCCTATCATAACGGTGAGGCAGAAACAGAGGTACTTACACCAACTGGTGCAGCTATTCTAATAGCAATCGTTGATAGATTCGTGGACTCACATGACGATTTTGTTGCTCAGAACCAAGGCTTCGGTTTTGGTACGCGAGACTTGGGTAAGATTCCTAACATGTTGTCAATAATTGTTGGTGAGACTATTGTTCCGGAAGAAGAAGCCAAAGCAACTGTAGATGATAAACCACAGAAAATGGAAGTCAAGCCTGAAAAAGAAGAAAAAGAAACCAAACCTAAGGTTGAGGAGAGATTAGAAGTGCTTGACACCTGGAATGAAGATGATGTGGTAGTCATCGAAACCAATGTTGACGACGTTGATGGCGAAACCCTAGGCACTCTTTTCGACACACTTCTTGCAGAAGGACTTGCATATGATGTCACCATAATCCCCGCTATTGGAAAGAAGAATCGTCCTTGTTACGTGGTCAAAGTTATCGCTGCTAAAGCGGGATTGAAAAGCATCGCCGATATTATGATCAAAAACCTTGGAACCATTGGAATCCGGTATACTACTTGGCAGAGACTCAAAGTGAATCGCGAAACCATTGTATGCAGTCTTGAGATCGATGGGAAGGAGCATATGATTCGTGTAAAAGTTTCTCGCAATGCTGATGGAAGCATATTGAACATCAAACCAGAGGCTGATGATATCTTTCGAGTGTCGAAAGAAACTGGAATTCCTGTTCGTGAATTGAGGCCTCGTATTACCCTCCAAGCACGTGCAGTGACCGAATAGCTATGAATTAGACACGAGAAGTGTCTGATCTGACTCCCAATCATCTGACGAATCAAGATATTGAACGGGTATGAGACTCTCAAAAGCGCGCTCGCAGAGTTTAGCATAGGCACTATGGTCGTATCTTGTTGATTCATTAAACAGCTCTGGGGCACGCACTCTTCGTAGTGGATTATCTGAGTCTGCGCTAGTCATGATATAGCGGACCTTCTGTCCCGCATGTAGTTCTCTACCCGCCTTGACCAGCTGTTGAGCAACCACTGCAGCCCGTGATGTGGCACGATACGCGTGAGGGTCTCTTGTGAGTGTGGAATTAAGAATTAGGTCTCTGAGGTCAACATCACCATCACTGAGTCTACTTATGTACTCTTGACAAACTGCATATGCCGCAGGTATTTGCTTCAGGAATCCCTCTTTGTCGTATCCTCTTGCAAGGGTCTTGATCATCTCTTTCTGACAGTCACCTACATAGAGACAGGTGTCGCGTCGTCTGGTTTCAATTCCCCGTGTCTTTATTCCTCCGTTCTTATAGACTCCATAATACCGGTTCAGTGGTGCAACCGAGGGGTGCAATCGCGAGGATGGGATGACCATCCATCTGTAGACTCCTTTGGGTGACATCTTAATATCAACCTCCTTGGTCACTCGCTCACAGAATTCCGTGATGGTCTCATGGTCAATCTCTCCCTGCGACTTTAGCCAGACGGAGTCCACAATGCCATGAATCATCTCAAGGCCCATTGTTTCTCCAATATCCTGAGTCTTGAGCATGACCTCTCTTGATAGTGCAGTTACAGCGGTGTGTGCTTCAACTCTTCCAAACTTTGCGTTCTTGAATCCCAGATAGCCAAAACAAGAAACAAGAACTCCCTTCAGGGTGTTTTGTATGTACTCGTACTTCTTTGCATCTTGTCCTTTCTCTATCAGTTTCTTGAAGCCCATTCGGCGGTTGACCAACATTTCTAGTGACTTTGATACTATACCCCTCTTACGCGTACAGATTTTGAAACTCTGCTGAGGAATTTCGATGCAGTGTTCATAACCGTACGGACAGCTTGTCAGCGTACAGATAGTTTCTGGACTGATGTTCTGCTTGACCATCAGTGTTGGGTACATTGACGAGAAATCGCACTCTGCAATGTTCTCGTAGATGCCTGGTCGTGGTTGAAGGATCAGCCCCCCTCTGTCAATGGCTGTCAGTTCAGTGATCGACTTGAGAAACTCAGGATTCCGTTTGACTGGCGGTATCAGGATGTCCATCTTGTATGCATTGTAGTATTGCACAGCTGCGTTCACTCCGCCGATTGTCATTCGCGAAACTCTCTGCGGGCGACCTAAGGCGAGTCGGCAGCTCTCCACAACTCCCTCTAGTCCTGTGGGGGAGAAGAAATGCATGCCCGTCTTTCCTCTATCAATGTGAACTCTTCCATTCAGCGTGACCTGTGTTCCTGACTTGAACACAATCCTGTTGTATTGCCAGAATGACTGTGCCTCTCTGTGAACGACCTTCAGCGGTGATCCATCCCTAGAGAGTCTCAGCTGCATCCCGTTGACCTTCGCACGTAGACTGAGATACCTGAAGAGACTCTCATCTCCCCTTCCTGTGACAATCACATCCGGGTCAATCCTGTCGATTGCACTCTGAAAACGGACCAGGATTGCTTCTTCATCATAGTCCTCAATGTGAATAGTCTCGTTTCTATAGTATATCTCGATGTGATGTATTCGGTCTTCCATCTTGGGGAATATCTGGTCCGTGTCAACAAACACCTCGAAACCTATCTCTTCAAGCTCTGGAATGTCATACTCTGGATTCTCTCGCTCATCAAGACAAGTGATTTTGACAATCTCGCCCCCCTTCAATTCAAACTCGACACGTCCAAAGGCAAACAGCGTTCTATCCACAAAGAACTGCTGAACTGGATCTATGTCTGCGTGAAATACAGTGGCTCCTGGCAGTTTCTCTAGACTCTCTGCCACCTCTCGCAACGCGTCCGGCGTGGTGTATACTTGCAGGACCGGCGTCTTCTCGTCATCATAGACGCTGGTATACTTGTACACGATCTCCACATCCACAACTTTCGGATGTTCGTGGACCGCACGTAGAATATCTGTTTCACTCCAGTCCCTGCTCTTAATCAGATCCGTGCTGACAAACACAGAAGGGTGGAACCCGCGATAGATGTACCCTCTAGTTCTACCATTGGTCTTGATCCAGAGGGTCAATGCTTGCTTCTCCCAGTCAATACTACAGTCTAGGAGCCACCCTCTACTCATCAGGGGTGTTCTCCTCGATCTTTTCTTCCAAGCCCTGAACCCTCCTTTTGATTTCCTCCATCTCCCCAAGCATCTCAAGGATTGAAGACAACAGAATCACCTCGATGATACGAGGTGTCACCATCATGGTACCTGCGTCCCCAAACCCTCTCGCATAGTCAAATATGCGGTCGAACCGTTCCCTCTGGGACGGCCTAAGGGTGCGCCTGAACTCTTTCCAACGCGCTTCTTCAATTCTAATTGCATCCCTGT
>SOKL01000360.1 GCA_004376265.1 Candidatus Thorarchaeota archaeon | reverse complement strand
AGGTGCTGCATTGTCAATAACTATTTACTTCACTGATGGAAGTTTTATTCCGATTTCACACCATGTAAGTACTCAAGTCATTGCAACAATAGAGGGTGTACCCTTTTCACTTTCGTACAACGGAACTCCTGGATATTATAGTGGTACTTTACCAGAAAATGATGAAACCGCCACTAAAAGAGCACCTGGTACGCCTTATGATGTGATTATTTCAGCAACTACCTTGAATTACGATCCTGCTTTATACTCTTTCACATTTTATGTTCTTCAAACAGCAACTGAGGTACAACTTGCCGGTGATACAACTGAAGGAATGACCTTTGCATACTCAGAATCAGGTATACTTACAGTAAACATAGTTCTTGATGTTGGTGACGTGCCATTCTGGAACGGTACAGTTCAATGGCTAATTTCAGACTTGGGTTTCAGCAGGAACTTCACATCTGATTTTGGAAATGGGACTTACAGTGTTAGTCTCGATACTACATTGATTGGCTATGGTATTTTCCCAATCACTCTGAAATTCAATCCATGGTCAAACATGTCTCTCTATGCTTCTTCAAGTAAGACGATACAAGTTGCGATAACACAAATTCAAACATCAGTTATCCCACCATTCGGTCGAGACTTCTATTGGGGTTGGTCAGGCTATCTTGAGTTCATTTACTGGTCTGAATCATTTAGTACAGGAATAGATGGAGCTACTGTGACCCTGACTCTTCCTGGTGCTGAGTCTGTCGTAGCGATTGATCTAAATAACGGTTCATATCTTATCTGGTTGGATACAACGCTTCTGACGGCAAGTTCAAGTTTCATACCTCTTACAGCATCATTTAGTAAGGCGAATCATCTTCGAGGTGATGCGATTATCCAGATTCGAGTGCTGGAAGTTCCAACAGAACTCGTGATTGAAATCCCTGATATCAATTCGGATCCATTGAATTACCCTGGTGTGTACATTGTTCCATTAGGCGACCAACTTAACATCACAGTTTTCTATAATGATACCAATGATCAAGAGGGTTTCGTTGGTGGTCTTGCTGGTGCGAATATCTCCCTCAATGAAATATTCGGTCCGACTAGAACATTAACTAGTTTCGAGATTGTGGAAATTGGAAATGGTTCATATTACTTCATTTTCGACACAACCGATCTATGGTTGTTTGAATCATCTACAGGTGCCCCTTCGCCTCAACTTGATTCGTATACACTTTCTTTCCGAATATCTATCGGTAATCGTTCCACCGCAAACATTGATGTCCGCGTTAGAATTATTGAATTGCCCACAAGATTCACAATTGATGAATCCACAGACTCACTACTTTATGGTGAAACTGGACGTCTAGTCGTAATATTCGAGGATTTGTGGCCTGGGCATCCACCTGGTACGTTGGTTACTGGAGCAAACTTCACGCTGAACACTGAGGAAACCCAACTCTATCTATTAAGTGTCAGCGATCCATATGAAGATCCGTCACGACCTGGGTATTACATCATAGAATACACTGCTGCATCTCCATTCTTTGGTGCGTCATCTGGAAGTTCAGATTTAGTAATTACACTATCTTTTCCGAATGTTGCACAATGGACGGTGAATCTTCGGGTACGAACCAATCCTACGCAGCTAGCAATAATCATAACAGAAGCTGTTACCTATCTTGTGCCTATATTCATGTTGATCACCCTACTTGTAATTGCCTATGTCCGAGTTTGGAATGTGCCAAAACGACTCCGTCAAATCAATGGTCTAATCAAAGCAATTCGCAAGGGCAAAATACCAAAACCAATCAGTGATGTGAAGAGTCGCCAGGAGTTGATCACTGATCTCTTTAATGACACCTTTGAAGAAACAGGCATTTCCCGAATAGTGGAACAGATTCCTCAAGAGTCAATTCCTGTTGAAGTTCCAGAACTCGGTGAACTCCTAATCCAGCTCTCGATCTTGACACATCTCAACCAAGAGGAGCTTGATGAGTTCAAGGCCGACATCGCAAAGATGAAAATGAGCGAGCAAGCTGCATTCGTGAAGGAGGTCATCATGCAAGAAGCCATTCGTGCGGCAAGACGTGATGGAAAGACTGTTGAAGAGATTGTTGACGAGGTCAAGGCTGAGGCGACAAAGAAGATTGCTGGTGAAAAGGTCGAGGAAGGTGTAGTTGACGTAGAAGGTGTTGTCGTAGAACCAGAGGAACCCGAGATTGAATCAGTCTTCCTACCATCGAAAGATGAGGTTCCCGAGGTCGAGCTTGGTGTCAAAACAGAAAAACCTGCCAAGTCAGAGAAAGAGGAAGATGTCAGCTTTACAAGTGACATGCTAAGTCCCTTCGAGATCGATGAACTACGAAAGGAACTCAAGGAAAAGGGAGTTCCACCTTCCGAGATTGACACTATTCTGGAACAAGCTAAAGAATTACCACGAGACCTTATTGAAGAGCTCATTAAAAGTCTAGATGCAGAGAGGCGCAGGAAATAGACCTACTCCTCAGACTCTCTCTCTTCTCCCTTGAGAAAATTCGAGAGCGGTAGTGTAGTTCCAGATGGTTCGGATTTCGACCTGCTGGTCCGCCTTACTGGAAATTGGGGATGCTTAGCAAGAGTGTACGTAGTTCTAGAGGGTGATTCAGTGACCTGAATATGCACCTGTGCGGTTGTGGCCAATGTCCTTCCACCCTCAGGATGATAGGGACTTTTCGCTGAAGCTGGAACCGACACTAATGTGAATAATCCCCTCTGAAGAGTTATAGCTGCAATCTTTGAAGACATGTGGGAGATTTGTTGCAGTCCCTCTCCTTTGAGACCCTCCTCAATATACAGATTGGGTAGACCTGTCACCATTAGAACTCTCGCAGGAACGGTGTTCAAGAAGTTCTCCATTTGGTTCATTGTCAGATCGTAGGTCTGTGAGGAGTTGAACGCCCTAGTGATGTAGATATTGTCCATCACATCTTCTGGTTCAAGACCTAGCTCAAAGGAAAGGTCAGTCAATCTCTCTATCTTGATCATATTAGCGCTATCAATGATGATTGTCGGACTCTCTATTCCCCCCTTTCTCTTTGAAGTCTGAGCTTTCACAGCAAACCGAAGGAAGTCCTCATGAAGCATCCTGTCCCCGTAAAAGAGATGCACAAGACCTGACTCTATTCCTCCCTCAAGAAGACTGTCAATTGCAGGCACACCTGATTCTGCCCTCACTGTTCTGAATTTATCTGCTGTATGGAACCCGGGTCGTAAAGGAGTTTCTGAAGGTTTCATCTCGCACCATAGTTCAGTGATGATATCATATAACCACCCCCAGATAGTGGAAAGAGCCCTTTCGGATTCTGACAAATTTTTTAAGGGATGCCAACATGGTAGTGCTGCAGACGCCGGGAGGACGTTGTGTGTTGACACGAAGAATTAGAGTTTGCCCGAAATGTGCCTCTTCGAAAATTAGTGAGGCTAAGAGTTCAGTAAGTGGATGGCTAGTTCCGACAACATTTTTCTGCGAGGAGAAAGAGTGTGGCTATTCGGGACCTGTCTTTGTCGAGGTTGACATTGAAGAGCTTGAGCATCTAAGAAGAGTCATGAATGGTGACTCCTCGGATCTTTCGTGAAAGGCTACGATTTTATCGCGAATGACAAGAGCAAATGTCTTAAGTAGCTGGCTGTAAGACGCAGCTTAGGTGACTACAATGGTAACACACGAGGGTTTTGACTTTCCCGACGATCTTTTCTACACCGAAGACCAGATCTGGGTGAAAAAGGAAAACGGCAAGGTTCGCCTTGGTTTCACAACCTTTGGAATGGATCTCGCTGGTACGATTAAGTTCGTCAGACTTCGACCTGCTGGTAAAGCTATTGCCACAGGACGCAGCATTGGCACGCTTGAATCAGGCAAGTGGACAGGTCCAGTAAAAGCTCCCGTTGGTGGAGTTATTGCTGAGGTCAACGATGCACTCAAAGACAATCCAGGACTTCTGAATGAAGATCCATATGGTGCGGGTTGGGTTGCAGTTCTAGATCCCGACAACTTGGACGCTGACTTGGCTAACCTGCAGGGCGCAGCTGGACTTGATGAATGGGCCAAGAAAGAGTTTGCTGAGAAGAAAGCTGCATAGACTTTGGAATAAGCGGCTGGAATTCCGGCCACTATCCATTCTTTTTATTTTCTACGTGCGAGTTCACGTCTTAGACCGACTGTTGCATCGTAGATAACTTCCGGTGGGGCAAGCACATAGAGAAGATTTCTCGAGTATCCCGACTCGAAGATAATGCTTTGGAATATGAGCGTCTGTAGGCTCTTGTTGATTTAATTATTGTTATAGTTTACACCGAGTTCTTCACAC
>SOKL01000035.1 GCA_004376265.1 Candidatus Thorarchaeota archaeon | reverse complement strand
GTACTTGAAGGATTATTACCCATATTCATTCCTCCTTTATGTTTTATGCCGCATAACGGCTTTGAGTTGAGCGGCCGGGGAACTCACGACCGCTACCTTTTCTCCCAACTCCCATCATTCAACTTTGCTGCCAAATCGCGCACCATCCCCGGTCCGTTCCAGCGAATTGTTAGGTGGCTTTTAGTTTCAAATACATATCACCCGTGAAAAGGATATCTAGTCAAACCTGGTTTCAACTATCAACTCATCGATGACAGCTCTATCTGAGCCTTCCTGAAAACATTATCCATATTCTGAGTAACACCCAAATCCTCAACAATCCAAGGTGTGCATATAATAAGGTCTGTCTCACCGTCCCAGTCTATCGAAGGTATTTGCTCACATGTTATGAAGCCTCCCTGCCTAAGTTCTGCAATTAGATCCTTCTGATACAAGGCTTCACAAGACACCCAATTGTCATTGATATAGCATTCACACCATGGGTGGTAAGTAATTACACCATCTGGAATCAAATCGATAATCGCTTCATGAATAACGCCTGTAAGAATTTCCTTTTTGAGATGGACATGATGATATCTTGCAGGTATTCCAATTGCACGCAGAAGAGCAATTTGAAGGTTGGATTTCGTTACACAAAATCCTGAACCTCTTTGAAGGGTATCTGAAGCCCTCTCATCAGCTCGATCAGCTTTAAATAGAATCTCATCTCTCATAAAATAGAAGATCTTAATCGCAGCGTCCTTGGGAATTGAGGTTTGTCCTATCAACTCACTGGATTTCTTTATGATTACATCGTTTCTGCAGTCGCAAAGTTCTGTTGGTTCTAGATATTCTTGCAAACCAGATTTTACTTTGAACACTACAATTCTCCTCCTATCTTGTATCTTCTAAATCCCGAGAAAGGTTGAAGCTTGCTTTAAATATCACACAGGCTTAAAGCCACCTAACTGCTTTGAGCTGAGCGGCCAAGGAAACCCAGACCGCTACTAATTTCACACGCTTCTATAATTCAACTTCTCTTGCGATTCGCCGCGCATCCTTGGTCCGCTCCGGCGAATTGTTAGCCAGCGCTAAGGTTTAGATGTCCTTCCCTCAAGCCACTTGACGAATCTAGGGAATTCAATTTCTCCATTCGCAATGTCAAGAGCCATTTCGATTACTTGGGAATCAATCTTCATCTGATACCCGTTTATTTCTAAGAGAAGCCTGCATGCCTCCATCCCAGTCCGCTTATTCCCATCAAAGAATATATGACCTTTGATTATTCTCCATGCGAGGATGGCTGATTTATGGATAGGACTGGGATATTGGTCAGGAACTGGTAAAAATCCAAGGATAAGGTCAATAAGATAGTCGAGGGAACCTGGATTGAGGAGATTGTTATTACCTTCAAAATACGAACCGCCGAACTCAAGAATCATTCGGCGGTTTATCTCCAGGATTTCGTTCCTACTTAGCGCCTTGAAAGCTCTTGCCAAATCGCTGAATTCTCAGAAATGCTTCTATCAAGACTCTCAATGACGTTTGGATCGAGACTTTGACCGGTCCTGGATAGCGGTGCCTCGTGAATGTCAACTCGAGTTGCCATTGAAACTCTCTCGACGCGAAGAAGTGCTCCGCCTGCACGCAACTCTACGAGTGTAACGGGTACTGTGCCATTGTAATAAGGTTGTTTGTATTGTTTCCGTAGTTCATCAAAAACATGGGTCATGTCTACCTCCTGTTCGCTTCAATTACTATAGCTTCCAGGATTTCTTTCGTACCCAACTGAATGAATTTGGGATTATCACGGCGACGTCGATTTCGCCACCACATAATGGAGCACCTACGACAAATCTAAATCTGCCAATCGCCACATTGATCAAGTATACAGCATAATCTATAGCATCCTGAAGGGGCATCCCCTCAAATGGTACTGGATATTGTAATGGATTTAGAAGTCCAATTATCTCTTCCCGATCAACTTCAAACCTTTTCGAGAGGATATCTAAAGCTTGGTCATCCCGCCCCCAATGTAATCTAACAATCGCATCAGTCAGGCCGAACCAATTTGCCCCGAAACTGGGCTTCTCATCAATGTCTGGCCGCAACTCTTGTAGAGTTCCTGGGGATGGTAAATTCAATAGCCATTGATCGGGAAAGAATTTACCGAAAGAATACCCGCTTACCAAGATACCGAGTGGCGGCTTGCTTTCATCTGGCACATCTGAAAACTCTCCATCATATGAACTAGTCACGTGCTCAAGGAGACCTTGGGAAATCTCTCCTACATCGTACTCATACGAAATTGATTCTACATTCTCTCCTCTCATTCGACGTTCGCGTATTTTCTCATTTTCCTCTTCAAGAGACGGGAGGCCATACTCGAATTCCTTAATCAGACTCTCCACGGTCCGCGAGCCGATTTGAGAAATTCCCCACGTAAGAGTTCCAACTGGGTAATCTTTCATGTGAGAGAGCTTCCGAGCATGATCATAGGTCTTTAATATTCCGCCAGCCTGAACTCCATTTTCATTACGAATGGTGCCATGCATAGCTGCGGTGCTGTCTCCAGCTAATACAAGACCCTCACTGACCTTGACTGAAACAACAATAGTCATATTTTGCTTCCTAAAATGTTAAACAGACCTATTTGAGATTGATTATACACTCACAATATATTATTCGGTACATCGGCGAGTCGTTCAAGATTTCACGGTGTAATTATACTGATGTAAGGTAAATGATGCGCTGGCTAACGATTCGAGATGAGCGGCCCGCTTTCAACTTCGATAACACATCAAGTCCTGCACAAAATCGGTAGAATCTCGGGTCCGCTCCATTGAGGTGTTAGATGGCTTCATTGATCTTGTAAGTCTGCGAGATTGTAAAAGAAGTGGATCAAGGCATCTACACCGCGCTTCCAGGTTGGAATATGTAATTTTTCATTGGGTCCATGGAGATTAGCATCAGGTAAACTGAAACCTGTCATAACGGAATCTATTCCCAGATTCTCCTTTAAATCTATAACTGCGGGGATCCCACCTCCTATTCGGATGAGGGCTGGCTTTACACCCCAGACAGCCTCCAGAGCATTAGTCAGTGCATCTACCCACGGAGTGTTAACATCCACTAATATCGCAGGAAACCCATAACGAAATTCGAGTTTCCAGGTTACTGCTTCAGGCAAGGATTCACGAACATAATTAGATGTTTGTTCATAAATCTCTTTTGGATCTTGGTCTGGAACAAGACGCATCCCTATAGCAGCACGGGCTTTAGATGGAATTGCGCCTTTTAAACTCCCGCCCTCAAAATACACTACATCCAGCGATGGTCTTACTATTGTTCTTTCAAGAGGAGAATATCCAGTTTCTCCCCAAAGAAAAGGTGCGCCCGTCTCCATTAGGAACTTCTCCTCTGGATAAGGAACTTTCGCAAGCATCAGGCGTTGTGCTTCGTCAATCTCCCGTACCTTGTCATAGAATCCAGGAATTGCTACTCGTCCATCCTCGTTATGAAAACCTGCGATCAATTCACTCAACACGTGAATAGGATTTTGCACCACCCCACCGTAAGCGCCGGAATGCAAATCACTCGAAGGGCCAACAACATGAAGATCACAACCCATATGCCCTCGGAGAGCATAGGTTATAGATGGACATTCTGGTCCAACCATCCCGGCATCAGTATTCAGACAGAAATCACTTTCAAGCAACTCGTGATGTGTGGTCAAGACATCGCTTAGATGGCTAGGGCCAGATTCCTCTTCCCCCTCAATAAGAAATTTAATATTGAGTGGAACTTCTGCTCTAAGCTTTAAAGCCTCCACTGCGGCAACGCAAGCCATGATCTGCCCTTTCATATCGGATGATCCCCGTCCGTAAAGATTATCGCCTCTGAGAAATGGTGCAAAGGGATCACTATCCCATTCATCGAGTGGCTCGACAGGGGCAACATCATAGTGGCCATATATCATTACGGTGGGAGAGCTGGAATCTGGGTTAAGCCATTCGCCATAAACTACCGGATTTCCAGCTGTAGGCAACAATTCAACACGATCAAGACCAAGTGCTCCCAATCGATCCGCGACCCAATCTGCTGCCAGCTGCATTTCTTTTTCGTAAACAGGGTCCCCCGATATTGACGAAATTGTCAAAAATTCATGCAATTCATCAAGGAATCTATCGTGGTGAGATCGAGCAAACTCTAAGGAAGATTGTATTGCTTTTGTCATAATACTCATCCTTCATCAAGCCAATTCTTATTATGAACTCATTACTAGATTTTCTGAAGCCATCTAACGGCTTTGAGCTCAGCCGCCCCGCTCGTGCCTACGATTGCTCTTCA
>SOKL01000387.1 GCA_004376265.1 Candidatus Thorarchaeota archaeon | reverse complement strand
TGATCTGTAACTTGGATTTTCACGTCTTGCCCCCGGCCTCCACTGGCCGCTGCGCCACCACCAGTGCCACCTTCGATGACTCCACCACAATTAGGACATGAGGGAACATTTCCTGCGTTTGTACCACAATAGGGACACTTCCCTGCATTTTGAGCAGACGAAACATTGGCAATGATGGAAGGGATGACTTTTTTCTGTTTGAAGTGGAATTGCATGTCGCCACCAGATTTCAGCTCAACAATTAGTTTGTTGCCGCTTTGAGTCACCTGACTGATTGCAAAGACAGGTAACGCCATACTCTCTGTGTTACCATTCTCATCCTTGTTGTAGTAGGAGTCTCTAGTCCATGAAGAAATCGCTGTTCCAACAGCAGCATATGTGATTCCTCTTGCCAACGAACGTGTCACGTGGCGGCCGACACCACCCATCTGCCGTCCTGCTCCTTCAAGCAAGGCGGCTCCAGCGACTGCACCTGCAAGGGCTCCAAACTTCTTAGCACTTCCCCATCTGCTGGGTTTTTTGTACCAGACAATCCGGACATCAGTCAGTTCCATCGAACCATCTTCTCCGTCGAATTTCACATCTTTTTCACGGACCATCCTCCTCTCATGTTTCATGGTATCTAAACCAGAACCAGAATAAGAAACGGTCAGAAATTGTGGTCTATCACTCAACTCTATGCACCAATAATCCATCAACGAATGTGAGTATTAACTTTGTGCTGTCAAATGAAATGGGGGATGGCTGTGTTGGTCAACAGCCAACTGATAATTATTCTTCACTAACGACTTCTTCAGATATCTCATCAGGTTCAGTGGTTCAGTTACCATTTGCCCACGTTTCTTCATCTATCTCGGGGGGTTCATGTTGGAAACCCTTCCTGATGAGAATCACTCCAACCAGTGATATAATACCACAAAGAGCCAGTGTTAGCGGAAATCCGATTCCAGGAATTGCCACAATCCATCCGAAAATGGCTATCTGCGGAATTGCGAATAAGGTGGCTATTGTTGGAGATAGTGAGTACATCGAGTTCCTGATTCGGTTCGGAATGACATCTAGTAAAACCCTCTGTGTCAGAATCTCTGCGAACCCACCAAAGAAACTCGTTGCCACAAAGGTCATGAAGATAATGGCTATTGGTAAGAGGTTTTCCAATGGGAGAGTCAAAATCTGAACAGTGGTGAATGGCCAATACACTATCAGAGTATTCCCATTAGGGGGTGCGGGTGGAAGGATCCACATTATCAGTGCGAACACCCAGAAGAAAACAAATCCACAGGTCTGCATGAAGCGAAATCGTGGAATCCACTTCTTGGGATCGAACCTCCGACTCCACACTCCAGACCTCTCTTGAGCTACCACATTTGGTAGGAAAAGGGTTGTTCTGAAGCTCGCAACTGCCACATCTGTAATCAGGTAGAGGAAATACATTGGAAACAGAATTAGATTGCCCCAAACCATTATGCTACTTGTGGCTAGCATTCCACCCACTACGATATTCCTTACGAATCTATGCTTGAATAGGAAACTGACACCACCCTTCAAGATGGAAACGTACTCACTCATCTCAGGGCGACCTTTGCGCTGCTCTTCGACCTCTGGGAAGTCTCTGACAAGTTTGAATACGAGTATTGAGAGTATGAGTGCGAGAAAACCTTGCACCTGGAATACCCAAGGTCGAGAGAACACAACAGCGAGAATTCCACCTGGAATCAGAGATGCTGTTGCAAAAATCTGCATCATCATGCCCATTCTTCCCCAGAATACCCCGTACTGTTTTCGATCAGTATCCCCTGGCATGGCCACTCTATAGTTGTTGTCGAACCAGGCACCCCAAGCACCGCTCTGCTGAGATTGTGCGAAGCCCTGAATAGCATACACCACGACCAGATAAATGAAAGGAGTTTCTGAGGTGACTAACGACACCATGAAGAAAGCAACCGCGTATGAAACTGATGCAGATGCAACAATGTATCTTTGACCTATCCAGTCACCGATTGCTCCTGTCGGATAGTCCAACAATATTTGAACTAACATCTGGACTACAACAAGAGTACCAACGAGACCCATACCCTGGAGGTACATACCAGGTCCGCCACCCAGTGCCTCAGCTATAAAGATAACAAAGAACGTGGTAGAAAGCATGTAGGTTACGTTAGCAAGGGGTCCGAGGATTCCCATTATCTTTGCCAGACGTAATACCCTTTCATTTGCGTCTGGTAGACCAAGGAAAGATTTCAGTTTACTCATTTACGTTTCCTCATTCTGGATGTGTCATGGTCCGTTTCGAGTGATAGGATGCAGGGGCCCCCAGATCACACAACGGGGGCCTCTGCGGAGATAGGAGAATTGTTTGGTTAACTATCATGCGAAAGCATCATTGCTCTAATTTGGTAACGTACTCCCGGCAGATTCGATTGTGCCAAAAGACTGGACTCTGATCGATCTATTCTCAATTGTCAAGCAGGGCTTATCGATTGAGGGAGTTCTTAGAGTCGTCATCATCTTTCACCACACCGTTTCATATACTTAAAGCTTAATATAGTTTGTGTGTCAAACCATTATTTGTTTATGGTTTGATATATACATATTCCTCTCAGCATTATTTTGTTCATTGTACTTAAATCCCATAATTTGTTGATAATTCAAACCAAATTCGGAACAAAGCACGGATTGCATGATGTCTATCTCCTGAAATATGCATCAGCGATTGCACGTGTGGAGATCTTGCGGGAGTCTTTCCTTTCGCTCTTCTTTGCAATTGCCAAGATTCTTACCTCCTGTAAGTGTAAGCATGGGTTAGAGCCCATGTGCGTGGAACGTCACGTGCACGCTTGTTGTTATTCGCAGACCAGTTAGGATTCTTTGATAGAGCCATAATGTTTCACAACTTACTATAGAGTGGTCACATGATATGCTGTTTCTGAGACTTCTTGACCACTTCTGTGACCACAAGGTGACCATTCATCAATCACTTCTGGAGTGGACGAAATCCAGTAGATCGGATTCTCAGAGGACTGCACATCAATCACCTGACAGTAGTCAGATATGCGTAAGTCAAAGCCTCAGTGCTTGTTTTTCGAGCTTTCGTGTTCTTCAGCAAAGATTTGCATGATGAATAAGATGAGTTAGTAGTTAGAGCCATGATATTTCACAAGAAATAGTGCTCATATTTGGTATATATAGCGGAGCCACTTGTTAGGGTCACAGAAGGGAGTCACATTATGTTACTAGTTTGTCAACACAGTTGAGCATTCTAGTCACAACCGCTGCGTATTTAGATAATACAAAGTGTAGGAACCAATTACCGTTGTCCGAAACCTAGACAATCCTGGACATCAATGTTGTCCTTGATTGATGTTCGGTTCCTGTTTCAACGAGGCTGCTCTTTGCAGATTCAAAGAATCTGTTAGGAGTCTTACATCCTCTCCGCAGGCGTTTTCGGTCTCCGACCAACTGGCGGCGACCAGGTTCAGTGCGGCGTTCAAATCCCTATCAATCTTCAGTCCACACTGTTCACAATGATACTCTCGTTCTGAGAGGGATAACTCCCTCTTCCTGTGTCCACACTGTGAACACAGCTTTGACGAAGGGAATGTTCGCGCAGCAACCACGAACTCAGACCCGTACCAACGACACTTGTACTCCAGCTGTCTTCTGAACTCGAAAAACCCAACGTCAGCAATGACTCGTGCCAGCCTTCTGTTCTTCATCATCCCGGACACACACAGGTCCTCGATCACTATCTTACTGTGGCTCTTGGCAAGATAGCTCGTCACCTTGTGTAGTGTGTCCTGTCGGATGTTGAAGACTCGAAGGTACATCTTAGCCAGACGCATCTTTGCCTTCTCGCGGTTCTTGCTCCCCTTCTCCTTTCGTGACAGGTTCTTTGAGAGCTGTCTCAGCTTCCTCAGTCGTCTTCCCAGAGCCCGTGGGTTTGCAAAGATTGTCCCGTCAGAGAGTGTGGCCAGGGTCTTGACTCCAAGGTCCACTCCCACTGCTTGTCCCTTGACAGGTGGTGGATCAGGGGGCTCCTCCTCCACGGTGACCGACACGAACCATCGGTCTGCCCTCCTCCTCACAGTGGCTGAGAGTATCCGTCCCTTGTAATAGACATCTCGCTTCTCCTTGATCCTGACCTTACCGATACGGGGTAGCTGTATCCTTCGTCCCTTGAACCTGATGGTTCCGGTGAGTCGAAAACTGTCCCTCACTCCCGTCCTCTTGAACCGGGGATAGCCCCCTCTCTTGCCTCTCTTCCGCCCGCGCTGAGGGTTCTGGAATGCCCTGTGTATGTCCCTGAGGGCTTCTTGAGGTGCGCACTTGG
>SOKL01000194.1 GCA_004376265.1 Candidatus Thorarchaeota archaeon | reverse complement strand
TCAGTGACCTTGACATCAACACCCTGCATCTTTGTGACTTTTCTACTAATCTCGGGGTTCAAATCAGGTAGCATCTTCCAGAGACAGCAACAAGGACAGCAATTACAAATGGTCAGTAATTTATCACCAGGTGACACTCCCAACCATGAGGCGTCAAGCTTGTTCCTTCCAATGAGATGAACGAGTCCCGCATCACGGCATTTTCTTGCATACTCATGTGCTTCCTCTTTTGTAACACGACGTCCTAGTTCTGGATTAATTCCATCTATAGCTTCACCAAGAAACATGCACCCATACTTGATAGGGTAATCTTCACATGTAGATGAATCACGACAAAGGCAGAAATTCATGATCCAATGGTGATTTGATTTCTCGATGAAGTGATGAACGATCTCAGAGGGTAGGGGGGTTTCTTCAGGTCGTTCAAGTTGCTTGTTGATCTGAATGGTTTTTTGCACGACATTGTCTTTGGGTAGGTAGATAATATCATCACCTTCAAAGAGCATCTTGTCGACAATTCTTCCCACGAGTGGAACGTTGGTTGCTTTCGCAATTATGCTCACATTTGGAAAGGTCTTCTTCAATAACTGAACAAACCACAGTGGTCGTGCCATAGAAAAAGGTGTGACATTGCCTCTGATATTCCTATCGAAATCTCATCAAGAGTCATGTTCTTATCTAACACTTCTCTTTGTCGCACCAATGACGGTTCGCGAAATCCTGAAACTCGGTAATCCCCATCTATACGCTGTATCTGAAGAAGTAGAATCTTCTGAGTTGGAAAATCTACAGGGAGTGATTCAGGACTTTCATGACACTATGATGAAGTTTAGGAATGAATATGGGATTGGAAGAGCGATTGCTGCTCCTCAGATTGGAGTCATGAAACGTATCGTGTACATGCACATTGATTCTCCAGTAGTATTTCTAAATCCCGTGTTGAAGAATAAGAGCGAGGAGATGATTGAGCTATGGGATGACTGTATGAGTTTCCCAGATCTTCTTGTTCGAGTTCGTCGACACAAGCGATGCACCATTGAGTACAGAGACAATAATTGGACTCTGCAAACACTAGACCTTGAAAATGACCTCTCCGAATTACTCCAACACGAGTACGATCATTTGGATGGAATACTTGCAGTAATGAGGGCTATTGATGGGAAGTCATTTGCGTCTATGAGTCAGAAACATCTGCTTTGAACATTGAAATTAAGTACAAAACAGCAACCCTTTATGTGGGCTTCTAGATATCATATGATGTCCACAGAGAGAGGAACGGTCGATGAAATATATTAGAATCATAATTATTCTAGCTATAGTTGCTGCTGTTGGAACGCTTATTGCAGTGACTGTCTATGGATGGGTTCTTGGACAGACCATCTACATATCGATGTATGACGCAAAGTCCGATGTGAATTTCTGGGCTACTTGGACCCTGAATAACAATATCTTCACAGCGTCATTATTACTGGCTCTTCTGAGTGGTGTCTTTACTCTTTGGACACGTTCTACCTTCCTGTCATTTGTATCAGCTCTCTCTCAGACTGGTACTCATCTAAAGAGGCTGGATATCAAGTTTGGTGTAGTCTGGAGGGTCGTAGTAATAGGCACATTTTTCGCATACTACGTATCAACCGGAGGTAATGCGATTACTGGTCAGAACGTAGCCTTCTTGATGATGCTTTCAGGTGACGGGTCGATATCGATATCCCCTGATCAACTAGTAACAATGTTCTCACTTCCATTCGCCCCTGGAACTTCTGCAGCATCTATCCAGAGCCTTGTTCCTGCCATGGAAGCGTATCAACTCTATGTCGGTCTTCTTTCCACAGTATTGGTGGCCACTGCTGCTCGAATTGTATTGGGGATCATCACAGATTTCATGCTTCAGAAACAAGACATCTTCGTGATCATCTCAAAAGGACTGCTTGTGGTTTCTCTAGCTATAGGCCTAGAAATTCTTACTGTCCCCATGTGGACTGTCAATGCTGGCACTTGGATGACTTATCTTGCGTTAATCATTGCGTTAGCTGCAAGTCTTGTTGGGTCTGTGGTTTTCATGGCTATGAGAGTCCGTTCAGGAGATGTACGTGAACGCCTCAAGAGTAAGATATCTTCTCTCGAGGGCGACCTTGCTCGTCTACAAGGGGAACTTCTCTCCCTTCGCCAAGAGTATGAGGCTGGTGCAGCATCCGCTGATGATTACAGAAAACGGGTCAATCTGCTGATGGAGGATCGTGTAAATATCGCAAATGAACTCCGTAGGTTGAAGCTCGAACGCCTCATACCCATTGGAGGATCTCCGAAGACGCTTGCAGTGGTGGCTGGTTTTCTGATTGTGATTGTCGTTGCGCTACCAGCAATCCAGGGTTTCTATTATGGTATTCAAATGGATGGAGACCAATACATAGACTGGAAGTTTAATCTCGAAACAGCAAAAGAGATTGAAATCACAAATTGGGCTGCGGGTATAAGTGACTTTGAAGTCAAACCACTTGATATGCTAACGGTTAATGCAACCCCAGAAAGTGAAATAGAATCACTCACCACTGTGCGGCAGTGGGACCAAACGGCGAGTTATTTACGAATGCGGAATCAAATAGGAACGAATTGGATGCAATTATCTGATTCAGATATTGTGTATTTGAAGGGTCATGAGTATTGGATAGCACCATTGACATTCGATGTCGGAGCTACCTGGACCAGTTTCATCAATCAGCACATTCTCTATACCCATACTGAAGGAATTGTCGTTCTTGATGCTTTCAGCGGAGAGCTGGTTGAGGGTAATGACCTGATTTCTCTATTCAACCGAACCGAGGAAATCAATTTCTACTATGGTGAAGGGGTTGGTTTCAACGATGTTGTGTTTGTGAATGTACCGAACTTCGAGGAGGTTGGGAACGCCACCTTCGGGGGTACACCAGATTACACCCTGAGCGGCTTTGAATCATTCTATTACATTCTTACAATGGGTCCTGAGGCATGGTCGTATATTGGTAGAGATATGGATATGCTAGTTGAGCGTGATGTTTTATCAAGAGTAGATTCTATTCTGCTTCAGGGTCTCACTGTCGATAATGATCCGTACATTGTAATAGACCCAACAGGAAATCTATTCTACGCTGTTTCCATTTACATAGACTATGATCTAGCTACAGGTTATGCTCATGAGAATTACATGCGATTCATGGGTGTCGCTCTTGTTGATATCGAGAACGGCGACATTGAGTTCTTTGCATCTCCATCGACTGATGAAGGTCTCTTCCTGGATATTACGTATCGGAACTATTACGATTGGCATGATACCCCTGCTTGGCTTCAGTCTCAGCTGAAGTGGCCTGAAGACCTCTACGAACGTCAACTTGATGTTGCATTCTTCTTCCACGTGGACGAAGGCGAACAATGGAGCACAGGGGTTGATTTCCATCAGAGACCCACTGGCTCTGACACCAGATATGTGATAATGAATATTGAGGGCGAGAAGCGGTTTGTAGCTTATCACAATGCTGAATTTCGCTTCGCAACGGCGATCAATCTTGCTGGAATCTATATCATGGGTTGTGGTGACACGGACTTCGGTCGGTTCACTTTCTATAAAGCTGGTGAAGACGGTTACTCTAATTGGCTAGGTCCAAACGCGGCAGTCCAAGCGTTTGAAACGAATGATGTCGTACGTACACAGCTTCAATTGTGGGGTTCACATCGATATGGGAACCGCCTCTTGTATCATCTTGGTGGAGAGCTGTTCTTCGTCGTCCCAGTCTTTCTTGAGGTGGAGACCTCTGTCAACCGAGTAATCCAAAAGCTTGGTGGAGTAGGACTTGTAGATGTGAAGACCGGGGAACGTGTTGAGCTTGGTTCGAGCGTCGTTGAGGCATACTACCAGATGTTTGGTCTTCTGAATCAGACCATCATACAAGAGGGAGAAGTTGCGTTTGAGAGTGTTTCTTTCAATCCACTGACAATAGAATCCGGTCAATTTGCTAACCTATTAGCACTGATGCGCAATAATGACAATGTGACTCATAACCTGTACCTTGACATTGTTACTGCAACAGGAAACTTCTCAATCCTCTGGCATGGTTCATCTGTTGTACCTACAGTTAACCCCTCAAATAGCACATTCACGCTGGATATCGGGACTGTTGGTGCGGGTGATCTCTATGGCACATCACCATGGGTCACTGTCTATTTGCCTACTGGAATTGTGCTAGCACAGTACCTTGTGCAAATAATCCTGCGTACAGAGGAAGGAGTTGTAGACCAAATCAACCTGCTCTTGACAGTCACTTAGACCGGTTGAGGTCATACCATGAGACTGTGCGTTCGAG
>SOKL01000176.1 GCA_004376265.1 Candidatus Thorarchaeota archaeon | reverse complement strand
CTTCGGCATTGATAGCATCACTCAGATGTCGAGTACCGTGTCTTATGAAACGGGAATGCCCACAGTTGTTTCCTACTATTACCGTCATGGAGTTGATTCAGTGTATAACCTGACTCTTCTGCAGATATGAACCTAGTATTGAAACAGATGCTTATGAACCATTGACATCCCTCAAAAATACGCATAGCTCCTTAGCCCTGAGTAATAGGCAGAAAGATGCCACCTCGAAAGCCTAATACGCGACCTTTTGCCTCCTAGTGTATACTTAAACGCATATCTAGATAAAGTCCTCAAGCTACCACCTTCTATTACCAAAATAATATCGACCTTCGGTTACGATAACTCAGCGCGTTGATTCGCTACATGGCTCGATTTTCCTGAGCCAAAGCCTAAAATGAAATGGTTCCTTGGTCCCACATTGAAGCTGGTTGAAACAATGTCTCTCTATTCTCAGAAGTATTGGGATATGTTCAAGGATGTCAGATATCTCATTCTCCTAATCGTCTTTGCCTAAGCAATACCAAGATAACAATAACTACAGCGAAAGCAGCTCCGCTCACACCTATTACTATGAGAGGGTCAATCCCTTCACCACCGACTGTATCGTCAGTAAACTCCGGCAGAAGAACAGTCACTATCACTGAATCAGTTTCTACGTTATCTCCCCAATCATCGACAATGACTATGAAGAAGTAGACTGCTATCAACAATCCATCAACTGACACAGTGATGTTCCCTGAAGTTCCTCCAAGAGCTTCACTTCTCAAGACTGTACCATTCCTATGGATGGAGTAGTGCAGGGATGAATTGTATGAGACCCACCACTCTATCACATTTCCAGTTGCGCCCTCTACGTATGTGATATCCTCAGGTTCGCTAATTGTTGGTAGGGACTGCAGTCCAGTTGCTGGAAAAGCAATGAGAAGGAAGAAAAAACACACGAAAAAGCTAGAAGCAACTCGTCTCATTTTGAAACTCCACTCGATGCTGTAATCTCAGATTGAATGGATTTAAACATTCTCAGAGAATAGCATGAACATGGTGCTGGGGTGCTCGATATAGTTGGTTCAGATTAAAGAATAGGTTAAATGGAGCGGTTCCCTCTTCTGGCACTTGTCGTTGTACTAGCAGCGTTGATAGAGGAAGTGTCTTACCGATGAAACTCGAACAATCGAAATAAGATAGACGGTAACTCTTGCCATCTCGAAAGCCTAATACGCGACCTTTTGCCTCCTAGTGTATACTTAAACGCATATCTAATTAAAATCGCCTAACCAACTCTTTCTATACTAACTAATCCGAAGTTAATGTAATCTAGATTAAACTTGAGTCGGGTTCTACTTGGGATTGATTCTGTTCATCCTTGAAAAGGTCTGGCCAGAACACTATCATTCCTGCGACGGAGAGAAAAACAGAAAACAAAGAAGCGGTGTGAAATGCGTCGTATACAGTTCCTCCTTGGTCAATTCCTGATGCTATCATCAATCCCACAGTCGTTAGGACGACTCCTAGACACATCACACTCATGAACGCTATTCCTACCCTCCGTCGTTCCATTATCTTTCACTTATGCTTACTATTGAAGTGATTACTCTTAATCGTTTCTAGAGTTGTACCAATCTTGAAGTCCTCCAAAGGTGTCTGTCTGTTGTTTGTGTGACACTGGATTGGACATTTTCTACATCCAACCCAACACGCATCCCTCTCGTACAGGACACCCGCAGTCCACAGCAGCTGTGTTCACTAATCGCCTAGGGTGTTATCACTAACAATACCCTTATCGAGAAAGTAAGAACGCCTGATGTGATGTTCCAATTGGAATCAACAAACCTCATCGCCCAAACCATGTGCGACATATCATCGTAAAGACTAACACCATAGGAGCCTCTGTCTCTGGTCTCAGGTTTGATCAATCCACTTCCCGAGGCAAATCCTGCATAAAAGCGCTCGCCATCATTCATAGACTCGAAATCTGCCAATGTCATTTTGAGGCAGCCATGTTGCCGTATCAGATTGTCTGGAGATTCACCCCAATCCAGTATGTCAATCTCATATCGAATTAACATGCCTTGAGGAATTGGTGGTCGAGTTGTAGAAAACTCCTGATACAGCCATTGGCCATTTGGTAGATTATGTTCGCCTTCATACAGAATAGTGAGATCATTCACTTCTCTATAGACAGTGTAGCCATATCCGATGGGGGGAATGATGAATATGAGAAGGACCAAAATAGAAAGAGCATTTCTTTTGAATCGTTTTCGTTCCTTCTTGATACGTGTCATCTTCTCCTGCAAATCGATTTTTTCATCCTCTGGTATTACTTGGTCTGACCAGGGACTCAACTCCAGCCTCCACATCAGAAGGTTTTGTTCAAATAGTCTTCTAGAAACCCAAAGTGACAGTACGGAGAGAACAGATAGGACGATAGATGGGACAATAAGCAACTCCGATGTGAAATATACGCCAAAGGAATTGACCATATCGAGTGGAGAGAGAAACTCAACACCAGCAAGTGATGAAGCGACAGCTCGGAAGTATTGCACTGGGCCCAAGAGTGCCAGCTCAGGGTATCTTGCGGGCGAACTTGGCATTCCTGTTCCGAATGCAATAATCAGGAATAGTGCGCTACCAGCTACGGTCGATAGTTTCCAGTCATCCAAGGCCAAGGTCAACATCATCCCCACAGGACATAGTATGAGTGTCACTATGAAGGACGCCAGCGCGGCACCTGGGATATATGCCGCCATTGAGATCTGGCTGGACAATTCAGAAAACAGAAAGACACCAACAGTGAGCGCGACTGAAAATGTCGCGGCGAGCACGATTAGGAGTGCAATACTGGATGCCCACATGACTCCTTCTCTTGAACCACTATCATACTGCTCTGCAAATGATTGTCGCACGTCCTCGGTCGTTAGAAGAATACCAGCACCGAGGAGAATGGGTATGCACAGTGTGAATACATAGGCCATAGTGTCAATCGAAATCATCGCATTGACTCGGGACATCGTTTCCTGATGTATCAACGCAGGTTGAAGGATTAGCCCTCCGACTACTGATGCAAGAGACGCGACAGCCCAGAAGAGGATATCTCTTCTACGGACAGCTCGAAAAACAATCTTGCTAGTTCCGATGAAAGCACGAATACACTTTTTCATAACTTACGCCTCCTTTCTAAGGAGTGCTCGGATAATTATAGGAAAACTGGGATTTACCTATTTCTACTAGAAATCAGAGAAGTGCTCCTCTGTCCTGCATAAACACGCTTCGGTTATAGCCACATTAATTCTCCTTTTCGCAACCTGTATCACCTATTAAAGACCGAAAAGCTCTACTTGAAGTTCAGCAGTATGATTGATTGAGAGAATCAGGGAGTTTCTGTCTGATACACCACCCAACGGCATTAAGTTTCTCAGATTCTCTCCACCACATCAACGAGTGCGCTTAGAAAACGTAACTCGCAAAGAAGGGAGGAAAAATGCAGGAACTAATGTTTACAGTGCCAATCCCACCATTGCTTGCCCTTGGGTTTCTCATAGGAATCATATTGTTAGTGCTCGGATACAGAGAGAATGCAGACTTAACGCGACGCAATCACCTGATGGGTTTAGGATTGATCATCATTGGCATCATGATACCAGTGACTCCAGCAACTTGGTATGGATATTTGGTAGTAATCCATGGACTTGTGCTTGGCATTACAGAGATTGCTGTCATAGCTATTGCCCTAATTCTTGGAATCATTCTCATGTACTTAGGCGCAAAGAACTACTCAAAATCTCAGTAAGGAGAGCAGGAAACCCAGCCTACCAACGTAAACCCATTCCGTTAGTGAGTCACGAAGGAACTTGCAGAAATTCACATTTTTGAAACTGAAGTGTATCACAGTCCTGATTGAATCAAATCATATATTTGATATTGTCAAGAACAAAGGATTGTGAATTCTCCCTGCGAGAGAATTCAATAAGTGGAGGACGACTGTCTTGACTTCATATCAATTCTCAATCCGAATCGCCACAAAGAAAGATATAGAACGCATTGTAGAGCTGTGGCTTGAGTCAGCTGCCTACCACGGTGAGCTCGATCGACGCCTTCAGGTGAAACTAGATGAACGAGCATCTGTACAGATGTCATTTGAGAAAGATGTAGGTGCTGAGGATGTATTGCTTCTTGTTGCTACAATAGAAGATGAAGTGATTGGCTACATTCATGTAAAGGTTGTCAGCGCTCCACCTGTCCAACGTGTCTCCAAAATGGGGTTCATCGAGGGTTGGGCTGTGACGGAGAGACATCGTCGAAAGGGTGTGGGAGAAACATTATACAGAGCGGCACTGAGGTGGT
>SOKL01000348.1 GCA_004376265.1 Candidatus Thorarchaeota archaeon | reverse complement strand
GTCTTCAGTGCATGGATGTGCATTGAGATTGCTGACAAATGGCATCGTAGGCAAACCAGCATTGCTTCTCTCATCCTTTACAGCGGTATTGTCAAATTCAATACCAAAGGTCTTGGACAGTTTGCTGAGATTATTCATCAGCCCACGGTCGCCGCCCGAAAGTGAGAGCAGGAACAACCCACCGCCAGCCTTCACATAACGCGTTAGAATCTCTATCTCTGTAGGCCGCAATTTGGAGCTGTTTGGACATCCAAAGACCAACACTTCTGCATCTTTGATATTCTTGGCTATTATCATGAATTCGGTATATGGTTCTACGTCGAAATCATTGTCAGTGAGAAGTTTCCCAAGTGTAGAATATGTGGTGTCTAGTTTCCCGCGCTCGTTCTGTGTTTGGTCGAAGAAAACCTTCATTCTCCTGTTCAACTGGGACCACCTGTGAAGCCAAGTCAGATTATGAGATGTGCGCTAATGAGGCTTGTGCGCGTGTCTTTGCACAACTTTCGAACGATTTATTTCAAACTTACACAGTCAGTAACCAATATGAGCAACAATGAATCCTGTCTTTTCTGCGAGATAGTTCGTGGTGAGATACAAGCATCTGTTATTTTCGAAGACAAGTTCACGATGGCCTTCATGGATATATTCCCCATTAGCAAAGGACACTGCCTACTGATACCAAAGCAGCACTATGTGAACATGCTGGATGTTGATGTCAAAATCGCCAAGCGTCTTGGTGCCCGTCTGGTGGAGTTGAACCGCAAGGTGCACTCAGCATTTGAACCAGATGGCATAATCAATGTAATTGCCAATGGGGTTGGCGCGGGACAAGAGGTTCCCCATTTACATATACACGTGATCCCTAGAAACAAAGGCGACAGATTCGGTTTCATGTTTCCAGACGACTACCGTGAGGAGATGGCTCCACGCGATGAGCTTGATGGCGTTGCCGAAACTATCCGGGCATCCACTGACTTGCTTGGTTCGAAATAACGAGGAGTCTAAGAATCTATTTAATATCAAGCAGATTCAGACCAGTCGCTTCATCTCTGGCTCGCTTAACAGCTTCGTTCATTTCAGTGATGATTAATTCCAATGTGACAGACACTTCGCACCCTGGCATGAGATGGCCTCCATAACACCTACCATCTTGATCTGCAACAACCATATGCGCATGTACAATGAGACCCCCCTCAAATGTGGATGCGATGTTTCCAGTGCACGACACAACTTCAAGGTCTTTGTCCACGGTGAATGTCTTGTATTCCATGCTCTCTCTTTCAAAAAAACCCAGTCTAGCCTTTGATATTGCTCCAATCAATGTTAGTTGACCAGCTCTAATGCCATGTTCCGAAGCAACGGCTTCAATCGTCTTTAGAATATCCTCGCCGGGCTCCATGCGTGCGAAGATAACACGTTTCGCTTCAGTAGAGAGTGAGCGCACCATGGGCTTACAAAAGGTTGGCTTCTCATATGAAGTGCTCGGAATGTATTTCTGGTTCATTGGAAGTGCTTATCAGGACCCAATAGCCCACCTTTGGAGTGAATGACTTTGGTGAAGGATGAGAAATCCGAAGACGAAAATCAGTCCACCTTAGATGATTACTTTGGTGGTCACGAAAATTCCGGTGCAGAAGCAAAGCCAGATACTATTGTCAAGGAAGACTCACAACCTAGAAAAACGTCCGTGAATGCAAGTGTTGAACGCTCAACCAACGCTAGGCCCACTCTACCTAATGATGACAAAGAAAAGACAAAGGCAGCTGCGGGCGAAGTCAAGCAACCTCACAAAATCGGCCACCGTGACATGCCAAAGAATCTTCCAGCCTCGTTCCTTCTTTCTATTGACTACGATAGGGACGCGAACAAGGCTATTGCTAGCCTTTACAATCCCGAAACTAAGAGGATCCATTTCTGGATTGATAATAGTGGGCACAAACCGTATATGTACACCGACCTGTCGCAACAGGAAGTCGAGAAAATTAAAGGAATTCTAGGTCATCGTGGTTTCATTCGCACCGAGGCAGTTGAGCTCACTGATTTGCTCCGTGATGAGCAGGTTGCTATGACCAAGATAATCGCTAACGATCCCCTCAGCATTGGTGGTCTCACGGATTCGATGAGAGAGAGCCTGCGAATCAATGAAGTGAATCATGCCTGGGAGGCTAATATCCGATATCACCATACGTACACCTACGATATGAGATTTGTTTCCGGTCTCAGCTACAAGATTGAGAATGGGAATCTTGTGGCCAGTCCCCCGGAGATTGATAAGAAAACCATGAAAGAGTTCAAGCGAACAATTCCGAGTTCGGAGGGTATTGAGAAACTCATCGAAAACTATGCTCCCATGTTCTTTGGTGAGGTTCCTGACATTCGACGGATTGCTCTAGACATCGAGGTCTATGTTCCTGTCAAGAATAGAATGCCAAACACGCAGAAAGCCCTCAACAAGGTCACAGCAATTGGTTTCTCCGATAATGAAGGTTACAGCATGTGTTTCGTTCTCAAGCGAAAAGGACATCCCACAGGCAAGAAGAGGGATGATTTTCCAAAGGATCTTGAGATCGAGTATTTCGACGACGAGGCAGAGATGCTTGTGAAGGCATTCGAAGTCATTAATGACTATCCGATTGTTCTGACTTTTGTAGGAGATGCCTTCGACCTGAATTACCTATTTCATAGGGCTCGGCGACTAAAGGTCGACATGGATACGTATTGCCCTATCAGAATGAATCGCGCAAATGACACCGCATTCCTTCGTAGCGGAATCCACGTGGATCTCTATAGGTTCCTCAAGAACCCCTCCATCCGAATCTATGCTATGTCAGGTGCTTATGATCGAAGCAACCTGGAAACGATTGCCCAAGGCCTTCTAGGGAAGGGAAAACTCGAACTCACCACTGACATCTCATCTCTTCCCTACTATGAGCTGGCACAGTACTGTTGGCGTGACGCTAACATAACGTTGGACCTGACAAGATTCGATGATAATCTACTCCTCCGATTGATTGTCTTGTTGATGCGCATATCCCGCTTGTCGATGGAGGATGTGACGCGTCTGGGTATTTCCTCTTGGATTCAGTCTCTATTCAGGCAAGAACATCGTTCTCGGGGGGCTCTGATTCCTCGACAGTCTGACATAGAGGCTGCCAAATCTGCGGAAGCGCACACTGAGGCTATGATAAAGGACAAGGCGTTCAAGGGTGCAATTGTAATCGACCCGGTCGCGGGAGTTCACTTCAATGCCACGGTGCTTGACTTTGCAAGTCTGTATCCGACAATTATGAAGAGGCATAATATCAGCTATGAAACAGTCGATTGCCCGCACGAAGAATGCAGGGTTGCAACAGACAACAAAGTTCCTGAAACAGGTCATTGGACCTGCAAGAAGCGTACAGGCATGATTAGTGAAATTATTGGCTTCTTCAGAGATACTAGGGTGATGTGGTTCAAGGCGAAGAGCAAGGATAAGTCATTGGATGAGAGAACCCGGACCTGGTATGGCGTCGTTGAGAAGGCGCTCAAGGTGTATCTTAATGCGTCCTATGGTGTCACCGGAGCTCGCCACTTTGAGCTATTTTGCATGCCGGCAGCTGAGAGCGTAACGGCCTATGGACGAAATGCAATCATGAAAACGAAAGAAAAAGCAGAGTCCATGGGTGTAAGAGTACTATATGGGGACACAGACTCCGTGTTTCTGGATAATCCATCCAAGGACCAGCAAGATGAGCTTGTGAAGTGGTCTCAGAAGGCGCTCGGAATCGACTTGGAAGTGGAGAAAACCTACAAGTACGTCGCTCTTTCTGGACTTAAGAAAAACTACATTGGTGTCTACTCCACAGGATACGTTGAAGTGAAAGGCCTAAGCGGCAAGAAGAGAAACACGCCTAGATTCATCCAGGAAGCGTTTCAGGAGATGCTGACGGTACTTAGCAAGGTGGACAATCTCGAAGGATTCAAAGCGGCGAAAGACGAGATCCGTGAGATTGTAAACACAGCCATTGACCGGTTGGAAGGCAAAGCCGAACCCTTCACTCCAGATGATCTGGCATTCCGCGTTCAGTTGACAAAGAAGCTCAATCAATATGGGAAGACAACGCCTCAACATGTTCGCGCTGCCAAGATGCTTGAAGATGCTGGCCATGATGTCCCACCTGGTACGATAGTTGAATACATCAAGACTAAGGGCGATGAAGGCGTAATGCCAATTGAGCTTGCAAAGGAAAAGAGCTACTGGCTGGACAAGGACAAATACACTGACACACTGAGATCAGTCTTCGGGCAAGTACTTGATTCTGTGGGTATCGATTTCGAGGAGCTTCTAGGATTTACGACCCTTG
>SOKL01000006.1 GCA_004376265.1 Candidatus Thorarchaeota archaeon | reverse complement strand
TCAAAGTGCTGATTCACAGCTCATTCTTCCAAATGATAAGATTGGTGATGACTGTACTTCAAGTATAAACCCTTCTCGCCGAAAAAAGAAGAAAGGTCGAACATTAAGTTCGACCAGAAACACATCACCTATTGTTGGTCAGGAAGCGCTTGCACCGCATCAGTGTCTTCATCTGCATAGAGGTGTTTCTCCTTTGTCTTTAGCGCCCTGCGTAATGATTCAAATTCCAAAGCGAACATTGGGATCATAGCTGCTATCATGAGAAATGGACCGAGCCAAACAAATGAAGCGAGGGGGAGTATCTTCGTATGGATTGTGATTTGCATTACTCCAGGAGCAATTGTATTGAAAGCTGTCACTGCGACAAGCACATCACGGAATAGAGTCGCATGGATGTATACCATATGGCTTACCATACCCCACGCTGGATGTCCAGTCACTGTAGCATATCCGATACCAACTATCATATCATTCTCAATTACTTGAACTGTCACAATCATATTGAAATCTCGTTCATGATTGAAGTATTCTAGATTGATATCAGACACTCGCACATAGATACCGGGGGCTATTTCATTGATACCATTATTCAGATATCCAGCATTCGTTTCATAGACAATATTCTCACTCATGAAAACACCCAGCAGCAGGATGATGAGCCCAAGGTGTAGCATCAGTCTTCCCATTTGCCGCATAGTCAATATCTTGCTTTCTCGACCAAGCATATGCCTTGCAAAAGCTATGACTAAGAACGCAACTGCTCCCATTGCGATTGGTATAAGGAAGTTCGCTGGTGCGTAGTTTGTTGGCAAAGGCCCAAACCCACCAGAAGAAGAGAGAGCAGTCAATACCACACCTATAGCAAGAAGTGAAATGATAATGATTCCCCGATTACGATGTGTTAGGAATTTTGACCTCATGCAATAGAAAGCTGATACAATAATGAATACTGAAGCGAGATAGAATCCCATCCTGAAGAACTCAATATCAACCCCAATCATTCGGTCATTAAGATTACCCGGGTCCAATATTGCAACTCCAAGATTGTGGACAGCAGGAAGCGCAACTCCCATCGTAGAATTCGCTGCAAGAATGATAAGCCCGAGTAAGGCCATCTTTATTGAAAATAATCTGACATTTTTGTAATCAAAGAAACCAAGGCCTGAACTCTGCTCCTCATCCTTCATTTCTTTGAATCCAGCGTAGGACGTTAGTCCTACACCTAGAACCAAGTTGAAGAGAAGAGAAGCAAGCATTGTCCAACTTACTAAGCTCAGGCCAAATCCATGTACAGAGGTCAGTACACCACTTCGAGTCACCCAAGTTGCAAGGATGACAGAAATATACGACATCACCAAAAAGGAGTCACGAAGAACATCATTCTTATTCAAAGTTGGCTTTGCATGATAGAAAGCTGTTAGTAATAACCAAGGGATTAGTGAAGTTGTTTCTACTGGATCCCAAGCCCAGTAGCCACCCCATCCTAGAACAATGTATGCCCAGTAAGCCCCAATCACAATACCCCCTGATAGAAAGAGCCAAGCCATGACTGTTGAAAGGCGGGTGTATGCACTTACAACGGGAATGGGATCTGTAGTTCGTTCTTCCGAAGTCATTGTGAACCCAGCTAGTTTTACTGCAAATGGGATGAGAATCAAAGCATATGCAATGAAGACAATTGGAGGATGTATAACATTCCAGAAAGTGGATAGAAGTGGATTCAATCCCATACCATCGGTCGGAACAGGGCCCTCGACAAGTCGGAATGGATTTGCAACCAAAGCATTCACCGCAATTATGGCTGATTCAACGACCATGATTATTGCAGATCGGTAGACAAGTTTGTCATCCTCATAACCACGAGTAACTATTCTGAAACCAAAGTATAATCCGAACGATAGAACTGTCCAGAATACAAGTGAGCCTGACTGTCCGGCCCAGAGCGCTGAAGTTTTCAACATTATACTGGATTCAATGTTTGTTACTTGGTTGACATATGCATACTGAAACTGGTTGGTGAATATCAAGAAACCCAGCCATGTTATGGCACCAAGAGCTGCGATGAAACTTATGGCAGATGTGATGAACGAGTATTTCTCGAATTCTTCTATTCTCGGCCCAAGAACCAGGATGATAGCGTCCAAAGCTCCAACTGCTACAGCAGTAATCAATAGAATTGTACCTATATCCATCATGTTCTCTCCTTAGATGTGAACTATCTTCTCCTCCTTGGTCCTCTGCGACGTGACTTCCTCTTAGCAGCTTTCTTTCCTTCACGTTGGGCTCTGCGGTAGTTGCTTTTTCTTGATCTAGCCCACAAATAACCAACACCGGGAGCTGAAACTAAACCTACAAGTGTTAATAGTTGCCATGCAGAGATAGGTGTGATGGGGGGACCAAGGATCGTCAGTTGATAGGTAATAGATTCCCCGATGTTGCCGGACTCATCTTCGCTTCGTGCGAAGAAAGTGAGCCGATCTCCTCCATGGAATTGACCAAGATTAATCCTCCATACAACATTATCACCATCGACCCCAATGGGAGTCATGTTGACAGGTATGAATGGGGCTTGATTGACATACCACCACAACTCACAATAGTAGACACCACTGTGTAATGGGAATTCGTAAGTGTTCATGTCTATAATGACATCATCACCAACTTTGACTTCATTGGCGGGATTTATTGCACGCAGAGTGATACTCGGATCAAAAGTATCCTTTCGTACAATGAAGAAATATGACCCAGCGCTGAACTCTTTACCAAGCGTATCATTAGCTACTACAATGAAGTTGACTCTGCAATTATCAGCAAGTGGACTAATTGAATTATTATAGACACCTCCAACATGTGGATTCTCGTAGAGCTCCAGAATCATTATAGTCTCATTTCCATCCACGTTCAATGTACAATTAACATATACACAATCGACACCATCACCATCTAGAACAATGGCTATAAAATCGATATAGTCATCAGGCCGAGGATTTGTAGGCGCTACCCTAACGTTACTTATAATCGGTAGACCATAGCTCCATATCTGTTCAAGAGCAACTATTGCTTGTGCTTGGACCGCAGTATAGTGAATCTGCCATTCCTCATCAGGAGTGAGCCAGTCTTGATTTCCATTTCTCACAAATCCCTCATCAACTGGTTCCCAGAGTCGAGCAAGAACAAGGTCCAAGGTGTCAATGATTAATTGAAGAAACAATTGACTATCCGTGATTTCATAGAGTCTCTCCAATGCAATCACCATTTGGAATTGAATCTCTGAATACTTGTAGTATTTCACATCTTTATCATTGGTGGGATCAAAAGGTTCCCCATCAAGTGTTTCTGCAAACCAACCACCTGATTGTGTATCCCAGCTGTCCCTCAACAAAGCGTAAAAAACATCATCTGCAGTATCGAGATAAGTGGAATTCCCGGTTAGTTCATATCCCTTGAGCAATGTACGGATGGCCATGGCATTAATGTCAGTAACAACTGTATGGGCCGGCCGTAAACCCTCCTCGACAACAAGAGGCCCTCCATTTCTAGCGACTGCTAGTCGCAAGCCACCAAACGTCATATCATAATGGTGCTTCATTTCAATGAGCATGAACGACACAGCATGTTCGGCAATTGCAATCATTGTTGAGTTGCCCATTGATGTTCCTGCATCATATAGAGCTGCAGCACCGAGCACCAGGTGGTCCAACCTTTTTCCATCATTTGGATAGATCTCAAAGAAGTACTCTGGTACTGTGAGAGAACCGTTTCTCATGACAAAGAAGTAGAAACCACCGTATACTGGGTCGTATAAGATATCTGTTAGACATCGGAGTGCACTCCCTTTCTCGCTGGTAAAATCAAGGCTTGCATTGACGGATTCAGCTGCTTCAAGAGCCCAATAAGCGTAAGCCTGAATGCCAGGCCGTTTTGTGGTTCTTGCTTCAAAGGATGAATACTCATTCACATAGAACCCAGGGTATATCGGGTCGAGAAAGATGTCCACCATTCTCTCAGCTGCTCTACTTAATATGATAGAATACGTAACATTGTTGGACATCTCGTATGCACGAGAAAGTGCTAGGATTGTCCAGTAGTAATCTGCAAGACTTGATAACTGCTGAATTAGTTCCCAATTCGCATTTCCAGCATGAAACACTGTTCCATCGGTTATATTGATCAGGTTTGATACCAGCACATCTACTGCAGCATATGCAAAGTCATGGTATGATGACATATTGAACTCCTCATCTTGTGACAATGACATACTCGTAGGAATCTCATGTACTTCTCCAACATAATCCGGACTGACAGTGATGTCTGAGTCTGTGATCAGCATATTCAACATCACGAGGGAAACCAATGCAACATACATGA
>SOKL01000315.1 GCA_004376265.1 Candidatus Thorarchaeota archaeon | reverse complement strand
ATTGAGATTTGGAACAAAGGTCTCGTCTATAGTGATTATCGTCCCAATAATTGGTGCTTCGATTGTGGAACAACAATTGCTGATGCTGAAGTAGAATACGCTGAGCGTTCTACAAAACTCCACTATATCTACTTCAATGTTGATGGATTAGAACCTCTTGAGATTGCAACAACAAGACCTGAGCTACTCTGTGCATGTGGTGCAGTGTTCGTTCATCCAAATGATGAGAGATACACATCATATCAAGGAAAGAAAGCAAAAGTACCTCTCTTTGGGATGGAAGTGCCTATTATTCCAAGTCCCACTGTTCAGATAGAGTTTGGAACAGGCGCACTGATGGTATGTAGTTATGGCGACCAAGGTGACATCATGGCTTTCCGTGACCATGAACTCACACCAATCATAGCAGTTTCGACTGATGACACTATGACAGAAGCTGCTGGTGCATATGCTGGAATGAAGATTGGAGAAGCTCGCAAGAAGATAGTGGATGATCTCAAGGAAAAGAAACTCCTCTTCAAACAAGAAGACTCAGTTCAAAGAATACCTCAATGTTGGCGCAGTCAAACGCCAATTGAGTTCGTTGCAATGGATGAATACTATGTGAAGCAGAAAGATTTCATTGAACAACTTCACAAAATCGTAGCTGACACTCCATTCTATCCTAGCTTTCACAGACAGATACTCATAGATTGGCTCAACAGAGTGACAATGGATTGGCCGGTAAGCCGAAGACGATTCTATGGTACTGAACTTCCGATCTGGTATTGTAACTCCTGTGAAGAACCCATAGTCCCAGAACTGACTGATGAGCCCAGATATTACCAACCATGGCGAGAAAACCCTCCGTTTACCAAATGTCCGAAATGTAATGCTGAGGAGGGCTTTAGAGGTGAAGAGAGGACCTTTGACACATGGATGGATTCCTCAATCAGTGGAATGCAAGTTGTGGGATACATGCGTGATGACAAGCTATTCCAGAAGGCCTTTGGTAATGTTATGCGTCCTCAGGCAAAAGACATTGTGAGGACTTGGCTTTACTATTCTTTACTTCGAACACTACAATTGACTGGCAAACCCGCTTTCAGCGAGGTGTGGGTTGCTGGACATGTGGTAGATGACAAGGGAGAAGCCATGAGTAAATCGAAAGGCAACTCACCTCCACCTATGCCTATAGTGGAGAAATATGGCGCTGATGCCATGCGTATCTATGGAGCTCTTGAGGCTGGACTTGGTAGCGATGTAAGATTCGACGAGGATCGTCTAGCAGGTGTATCAAAGTTCATGACCAAACTCTACAATATTGCTCGGTTTATCTCAATGTTCCCAATCCCAGAGTCGATTCCATTCAAGACATTGACACCAGTGGATCAATGGATACTTGCTGAGGCAAATAGTCTAGTAGAACGCATTGTGCCTGAGTGTGACCTGCTTGATTTCCACAAACCAGCAATCGAGATTCGCGGGTTCACTTGGAACTTCTTTGCAGACCATGTGTTAGAGATGATCAAGGGACGTTCATTCAACACCTATGATGCATTCTCAGAGGATGAACAGAGATCAGCTTGGTTCACTCTGCATGAGGTGTTGAAAATCATATCCCGAGCTTTGGCTCCAATAACTCCATTCATCACTGACAGGATATACAGAGACCTCTATGATGAGAATGGTATCCATCATCATAGCTATCCTTCTGTTGAGAAGACATGGATATCCAATCTTACGGAAAATACTGAACTACTAATGCAGACGAACTCGGGCTTTTGGAAGTTCAAACGTGAGACCGGTCTCTCTCTTAGACAAGGTCTTCCTGAGGCATATATCTCTGAGAATCTGAAACCATGGACCAAAGACCTACAAGCTATGCATGGCGTCGAGAAAATCGGATTCGGTAAACCCAAGGATAAAAAGTTCGTGGAAGTGACCCTTCCTGAATCTGAGATTGTAATCTACATTCTTCCACCTATGGAAGAAAAGGAATGATTGTACGACTAAGGTCGTTCCAATCCCTTTGTTTATCCAATAACAACTTCAGTAGTATGTGTGATTGGGCACTTCATCGAGTTGCCAACATAGCAATATTTCGCAGCTAGTTCAAGAGCACGGTCTATCTTGTTACGGATGTCCTCTGAACCAATAACGATTTTGGATTCCGTATCTATCCTAGTGACCTCGAAACTTCTTCCAACTTTTTCAAGAGTACCCACTGCAACACATTCGAATGATTTGAACTCAATTCGCATTTTTCTTGTGAATTCAACGAATCCATTCATGTAACACATTGTAGCGGATGCAACAAAGAGGTCCTCGGGAGAATGAAGATTGGTTTCTTCTGGACCACCGGATGGTACTCCAGTCTTAATGACGTTCTTCCCTTCAACCTTCAGATCTCCGCTCTTACCGCCAGTCCAAACAAGTTTGACCGGATAGTATTTTGGTTCTACCTCTTCGCCCATTTAGTTCACCATCTTTGGTTCTTGCGTTCGTTTCTATATCTTCTGTGCTTTGAATACTGCGAAGAATGGGATTCTACTCTCTCGATCGAAAAATGGATCATCATCAATTGGTTGAGGTTCCGCGAACGCAAGCAGTTGAAATCCTGCACTTGAGAGAGAATTAAAGTACGTTGAAAGGGTCCGATGGAAAAAGCTGATTGGTTCCGGGAACATCTCTCCTTCTCTAGTTTTCCAATAGCGTTCATACTCTTCTTCTTCGAAGTATCGGTCAATCTTGAAATGCAATCCCTCACGTCTTTGTGTTTTAGGATCTTTCTCTCCCATTTCCCATGAACCAGGTCCAAAGAAATTGAACGCTGGATGCACGATAGAGAAGACAAGAACCCCCTCAGCTTTCAATACGCGATGGAATTCGTGTATGGCATCATTTAACAATGGGACATTCAGTAGGACGAGGTTTGATAGAACAATGTCAAACTCAACATTGGGAACTGATTCAATATAACAAACATTGTCAACCCGATAATCAACTGTGACTCCCTCCTTCTCTGACATCTGTTCTGAGGCTTCAATCAGACGTTGTGAAAAGTCAATTGCAGTTACATCTGCCCCTTTCTTAGCATAGTATCTGGCCAGGTAACCCTCTCCACTTCCTGCATCAAGCAGTTTCTTACCCACCACATCTCCCAATAGCACCTCGACACATGGATTGAGAATCTTTCTGTGATGCGGTGTTCCTTCCCCGTCAATAAGACCTGAGAAAGCTTCAGCATTGCTATCCCACTGCTCACGAATCCTTTCGTCCATGATTTTGAAGAGAACACAACTCTTCTGAAGCTTTCGAAAAGCCTGCTTCTCACAATTGTGAGTGAACTGTAAGAAACTCCTGTGTTCCACCCTTCTCACGACTGCTGTCGCCAGCTTGTTCCTGACCGGAGTCAGTACCATTGTCGCAAGCTTTGCCCCTCTTCGCTTGAACATCGTTCCTCCGATGGGACCCGGCTTCTGTCCGCTGCATTGACTCACACTCACCAGACGGTGTGATGGCAGACGGTGTTTCCACAGCATTTACCATGGCAGGGTCTTCACTCCTCGCAAACTCCACAAGTGAAGTCTGGTCATAGGAGTCGGCCACGGACTCCCCCTTCGAGGCTGGTGTCCTCTGGGGGGGTGCGGACTTCCCCTTAGAAGAACTAGTCTTCCTCCGGGCTTTCAGTATGGCCCTGCCCTTTGCGGTGAGCCACATCCCTAGTCCGTTCATACCATTCTATATCGATGTGGGTATATGAGGCCATACCATTTCTACTTCTATTGAGTTCTCTTCTGTCTAATTGAAAATCTGAGAAGATTCTTACAGTTTTGAATAGTTGTAATAGATGAATTTGTAAGCTTTCGAATTTTCCTAGATTTTGTCCCATACCTTTTGAACGGTTTTTCCTGTATCCTCAATTAGTGGAGCCATTGCTTTTTTGTCCGCAAGACCAATTTCAGCTCCAATCTTCATTACTGAAACGTGGGCAACTTTGACTTTTCCATCCTCTTCATAGATGGTGAAACTACATGGAAATATAGTGCCCATGTCCAAAGAGGTTTCAAGGGCTCTTTTAGCAAGTTGCGGTTTACAACCGAGAACCATTGTATATTTAGGATAGTCATCAATTCCAAGCCTCTTCTTGAGCATATCATGAATACCCGTCGTGAGCTGGACACCGAATCCTTCACTCAACATTGCCTCCTCAACTCTCCTCACTGTTTCATCAAACCCATACGGGACTTCTTTACGCAAAATTTCGACCATAATAATACCTACCTGTTTTCTGTAAAATGGGTTGTGCTAGGGATTTGTTCCAATCAAGATAATAGACAGTGAGCATACAACCATTCTTGGTGTGGGACGCTGGCATTTCCAGCAG
>SOKL01000276.1 GCA_004376265.1 Candidatus Thorarchaeota archaeon | reverse complement strand
CTTGTCTTCAGTGACATCCTTACAACTCTTTCCAATCACGACGCCAAGTTCAACTTCCCAATCAATCTCAGAGGACACTTTTGGTATCACTATTGAATCATCAGGACCGATTACACTAGAAGGAAACTTGGCAAAGATCACAGGAAATTCAGGAACGTCAGAACCGGTTTCCTCAACATGATCCAAGTAGTTCTTCCCTAAAGCTACAATTTTTCCAGGACGAGGAATTGGGGCTTCAAGTGTTACAGAATCAGTAGGATGAGTCATCAGGCGTTCTCCTTCTGGAGTGCTTTCGTACCTCTCAATAATCTGACGAACAACATCGATTCCCGAGGGCCATTGAAGTAAATCAAGCATCGTCGAAGGAAAACTTTGACCTCTAACATGATACTTCCTGCCAAAATGAGAGGCGGCATCGGGTATGTCGAGAATCCCGCCATTGAGTTCTACGCCAATTGATGGTACGCCCATCCTAGAATATGTAACAAGTCGCATGATATGAGAAGGTATACCATCTCATTTATTCGTACTGGTGTTAAATGGAACTCAGGTGTAGCCATTGGCTGATGATCCCACATTGGATGAATTGCCCGATCGAGTGTTTGTTGCTCTTGGTAGAAGAGGAATGGAAGGAATACTACTGAAGGAATGCACCTATGATTGTGACGGCAATGAATTGAAACTCATTAAAGTTCGAAAAGACCTAGTCGATGGTAAAGGAACTGAAGAGGTTGAGGAAAACTGGTTAGTTGAATGCATAAAATGTAACAGTCAGTTCACCATCCAGTGTATCGTACGGTATCACGATGGAGAAAGAATAGATACAAGAGTGAATTTGATAGACGATACAGGAAAGAATCTTGGTTGGTTAGGAAGCTATTAGGTGAATCAATGTGGTCCGCAAGTACAAGATTGCAGTTCTTCCTGGAGATGGCATCGGGAGAGAAGTTATTCCTGAAGCAGTGAAAGTGATGAACGAGGCTGCATCTGTAATCACCGGTCTGAATCTTGAGACACATGAATTTGAGTGTGGGGGACAATATTACCTCAAGAATGATAGAGAATGGTCTGAAGAGGCAGAAACTTTCACGAAGAATGAAGCTGATGCATCACTACTTGGGGCAATTGGAGCATTGGACTCTTCAGGCAATGTTGTAAGATTACCTGATGGAAACCTTGCTGGATACAGCGTAGTGATTGGGTTAAGGAGAGAACTCGAACTTTATGCCAATGTTAGACCCGTAAAGTTGTACGAAGGTGTTCCTACTCCACTAGCTAACAAGAGCCCAAGTGATATTAACATTGTAATCGTGAGAGAGAACACCGAGGGGCTATATTATCCTGCACGGGGGCGAATCTCAGAACAGGATAAGAATCTTGCATTTGACCTGCGAATAATCACTGCAAAAGGTTCAGAACGGGTTGCAAGATATGCATTCGAGCTGGCGATGAAACGCGAAGGTGCTCCAGTCGATGGCACAAAACGCGTGACATGTGTCGACAAGAGCAACATCCTTTCAGGCTGTAAGCTGTTTCGGGAGTCTTTTGACAAGGTTGGTTCAGAATTCAAAGATATATCAAAGGATTATGCTTACGTAGACGCATGGACTCTATTCGCTCTCAGAAAACCTGAATTCTATGACGTTGTGGTAGCACCAAATGCATTCGGTGATATAATCAGTGATCTGGGAGGAGCAATACAAGGGGGTCTAGGTGTTGCACCGTCAGGAAATATCGGAGAAACACAGGCTATGTTTGAACCAGTACATGGATCAGCACCCGATATTGCAGGAACAGGACAAGCGAATCCCATTGCTGCAATACTATCAGTTGCGATGATGTTGGAATGGTTGGGTTTTAGAGCCAATGACCAGGACCCTATCGAAGCAGCAAAATTGATCAGAAAGTCGGTTGAAGATGTGTTACGTGAGGGACAAATTCGCACAGCAGATCTGTGCCTTGGAAGTTGGGAAAAAGTAAAACCTGCTACTACTACAGAGGTAACTGAGGCAATCATCAATAGGATGTGAGAGTGTGGGGAAGACTCTAGCTGAGAAGATACTTGCCAGTCATACGAATGATGGAAAGGCAGATGCTGGTGAAATTGTTGAAGCACGAGTGGATCTTCTAATGGTCCATGAGGTCCTGGGTTCTAGGATAATACCTATTCTTGATGAGATGGGTTTCAAAAAAGTTTGGAATCCAAACAGAGTTCTTGTTGTCAACGATCATTGGGCGCCAGCATCAGACATCAATAGCGCAGAGATACACCGTAGAAATAGGAACTTTGTAAGAGAACATGGAATCACGAATTTTTGCGATGTGGATTGTGGTATATCACATCAGGTTCTTCCAGAAATGGGTTTGGTTGTACCAGGAGCAATCATTGTTGGTAGCGATTCACATTCTACTACGTATGGGGCATTCAATGCCTTCTCTACAGGACTCGCTGCTACAGACTCAGCATTGATTTTGTCTACTGGAGAAAGTTGGTTCAGAGTACCAGAAACTCTGAAAATTGTAGTAAATGGGGAACTTTCAAATCGGGTTATGAGCAAGGACTTGATACTGAAGATAATCAGTGAGCTGGGACCAGATGGTGCAAATTACCAATCAATGGAGTTTCATGGCTCAACAATCGACACAATGAGTGTTGGAGAGAGAATGACCATGTGCAACATGACTGTGGAAGCTGGAGCAAAATGTTCTCCAATGCCCATCAATCAAGATGTCAGGTTCTGGATGGAGGATTATGCTCCAAAGAAGAAATGGAAAGAGGTCACAATCGACACAGAGGCAGAGTTTATCGATGAGCGGCACTATGATCTTACTGAAGACCCCTTGGAGCCTATAGTGGCTCCTCCTGATCTTCCTACAAATGGAAAGCCAGTAGCAGAGGTTGCAGGAGTTCCGATTGACCAGGCATTTCTTGGCTCATGTACCAACGGAAGGATAGGTGATTTGATAATCGCTGCAGAGATTCTTAAAGGTCGAAAAATACACGAGGGGATTCGACTCATCATAACTCCAGCCAGCAAAGCTACATACATGGAAGCTTCGGAGCGAGGCATCATAAAAATCCTGATGGGAGCAGGAGGAATCGTCACAAACTCAACATGTGGAGCTTGTGTGGGTGGTCATCTAGGGGTACTGGGAGCAGGTGAAGTGTGCATATCAAGTACAAATCGTAATTTCAGAGGACGAATGGGGCATCCTGATTCACGCGTCTATCTTGCATCTCCTGCAACAGTAGCTGCGAGTGCGCTCAAAGGTGTAATTACAGACCCAAGGAGTGTGTGACCATGGCAAAGGATTTTGAAAACATAAGTGGTCGTGCTTGGGTTTTTGGAAACAATCTCAATACTGACCAAATAATCCAAGGGCAGTACCTCACCCTCCTCGACTATAAGGAGATGGCAAAGCATACCTTCGAAATTCCTAGACCTATCTTTGCATCAAAGGTCAGAGAAAATGATATTGTTATAGCAGGCCGAAACTTCGGTGGAGGGTCGTCTCGAGAAGAAGCTCCCAAGGTTCTCCAGCACAGTAGAGTGGGTTGTGTGGTTGCTGAGTCATTTGCACGAATATTCTACAGAAACTCATTCAATGTAGGATTACCCTTGATGATAGTACCGAACGTAGGAAAAATAGTCAAGGATGGAAAAACAGTGACTATCAACCTTTGGAAAGGCACACTGATGATCAAGGGAGAAGGTGACGTCCTCCATGGTAAACCGTTACCAGAGAGAATGATGGAAATTCTCAAGGCAGGGGGAGCGGTTCCCTGGTTTAAGCAACAGTCTTGAATTAGAATTCTTTCCACTGGTAGGAAAACACTAAAAGGAGTCACTCCGTGGGCGGTTCAGATATCTTCATAGTGAGGAAATTAGATGAACGTTATCATCTTTCTATTAATTAGCTTGATTCTTCATGCGATACCAATTCCCTTTAGGGGCGAAATGTTGAGACCAAACAATCTCATCAAATGGCTCCCATTACGACTCATATGGGGAACTGGAGCATGGGCAATAATCTGTCTTGTACTGGTTTCAACACTACCATGGGCATTGCTCACACTTGTAATCAGTTTTGGAGCATTATTGGTCTTTTCGAGTGGTTTTCGCGGAGGTGACATTGAGGACATACTTCAAGGGGTCAGAGTTCCTCTGACTTGTATTGGAATGCTCATCCTTATCCTAATTCCAGCGTTCTCAGGTTTTATCAGCTGGACTGCGGACGTAGCTAACGCCGAATATTTTGACAGTAGAATCATCGAAACTGATGAGGCTCTGTTCAATAACACTATTGCGGATGCAAGTGTACGCCTCGTCACAGAAGAATATGCGATTTATGTAGCACGACAACACCTCTCACCTTTCGGATCAAATGTGCATGT
>SOKL01000217.1 GCA_004376265.1 Candidatus Thorarchaeota archaeon | reverse complement strand
GGTACTATGCATGGGTCGTGTCGTCCCCTGATCTGAATTGAGGTCTCTTCCATCTTCACAAGATCAATAGTGCGTTGTTTCTTTGCTATTGATGCAGTAGGCTTGAAAGCCAAACGAAATACAATTGGTGCTCCAGTTGATATACCTCCTAAAACACCACCCGCGTCATTCTTCAACCATTGTACCTTTCCATCCACGATGATTGGTGAATCGTTATTTTCGGAGCCACGTTTTGACGACCCATTGAATCCTGAGCCAAACTCAATACCCTTGACACCAGGAATACTGAACATCGCATGACTGATGACGCTCTCCACTGAGTCAAAGATGGGCTCACCCAGTCCGACTGGAACTCCAACAATTTGACATTCTATGATACCACCAACAGAGTCACCGTCTTCTTTCGCTTTGATTATCTCCGCTTCCATATCAGAGACTGACTTGGAATCTGCACACCGAACGGAATTGCCATAGACATTCTTCTCAATGTCCTGAAGTGAGATATCCTGTTTTGCAGATATTTGTCCAATCTGAACAACATGAGCAAACACTTGAATTCCTTGGTTCTCAAGCACTTGTTTTGCTAGAGATCCAGCCATCACAAATGTTGCAGTCATTCTTCCTGAGAAGAAACCTCCTCCACGGTAATCATTTTTCTCATCATACTTTATGCGAGCTGTGTAATCCGCATGACCGGGTCGAGGAGTGTGTCGAAATTCTTCATATGAAGATGAATCGACATCTGTGTTGGGAATTGTCATTGCAATCGGTGCACCAGTAGATTTCCCATTGAAAATTCCACTGCGGACACTAACCTGATCTTTCTCAGACCTAGAAGACACAAGTTGACCACTTCCTGGTCGACGTCTATCCAAATCTAGCTGGATTTTGGATTTGTCAATCACTAGACCCGGTGGGAAACCCTCTACAATAACTCCGATACCTTCTCCGTGACTTTCTCCGTATACCTGCATTTTGAAGTCTTTACCAAACGTGAATGTCATATTCTCTTCCTCATTTCTTTACTGTTCTGATCAAGTTCTATATCTGCACCAAGAGACTGCATGTGCTCTATAAACTCCGGATAGCTTTTTGAGATGCACTCCACTCCCTCGATCATTGTTGGACCTTTCGCAATTAGTCCTGCAACGGTACAAGCCATTGCAATACGATGGTCATTATGAGAATCGATTTCTGCTCCATGCAATCGTGTTGGACCCTCAATGATGATTCCATCTTTAGTCTCATCGATTCGTGCTCCCATTTTCTTTAGTTCCGTGGTCGTTGTCGATAATCTGTCACTTTCTTTGAACCGCAATCTGCTTGCATTGAAGATACGTGTTTGACCCTTTGCTTGACATGCCAATACTGCTAGTATGGGAACTAAGTCTGGTGTGTTTGACACATCAATGTTGAATGATTTTGGGTCGGAGCGAGTGACAATATAACCACCCTTTGCAAAGTCTATTGAGATCCCCATATGTTTGAGAAGCAGTATAATTTGTGAATCTCCCTGTCTTGATTTTTCCTTCAACCCAGTGACTTTGATACTTCCACTTAGCGCTCCTGCAATCATGAGAAATGCGGCTGATGAGTAATCTCCTGGAACTTCGTAGTGCGTTTCCACGTAATTTTGTCTTCTTGGAATTAGAATCTGATTCCATTCCTTCGAAGGTTCTGCGTTGACACCAAACTGCTGCATCACCTCAATCGTCATCTCCACATAGGGTTGCGATTCAAGCTGAGTGGTGATCTCGATTCTCGTTTCATTCTCTGCCTGAGCGCAGGCGAACAGAAGTCCGCTGATATACTGAGACGATATATCCCCTCGAATTCTAACAGCACCTCCAGTTATTCCTTGGCCAAACACTTCTACTGGTGGCTTTCCGTCACCCCGAATTGAAGAAGCGTTGACTCCAAGTTGACCGAGGGCTTGAAGAAGTGCAGTCATGGGTCTCGCTTGCAGAGACTGGTCACCTGTGAGAACACAACGTCCCTTGGTCAAGGCGGATAATGCGGTGAATATCCTCAATGTAGTACCTGATCCTCTACAATCCATATCAGATTCTGGTGCAAGGAGTTGTTCGGGTCCAGTTATCATGAGTTCATCCTGTTTGACAATTCTTGCCCCCATCATCTTGGAGATGCGCAAAGAAGCTTCTGTATCCTCACAGAAGAGTGGATTTGATATCCGTGTTTTTCCTGGAGATAGTAGAGCGCATACAATTGCTCTATGTGTGTAACTCTTAGATGGAGGTGCCCGAACGACACCTTTCAGCTCTGAATTCTGAACTATTGCTTTCAGAGTTTCAACCCCCCGATGATTCTTGACACGGCTTCCTCTATGCTCAAGGAATCTGTGTCAAGTGCATAGTCCATAGCAGTTTCGTAGAATGTTCTTCTTTGCAAGAGCATTGACCTGATTCTATTCTCAACATCATTCTCTCCAATGTTCAATAATGGTCGAAAGTGGTTCGAAGCTGTTCTCGTTAGGATTGTTTCAACTGTTGCCCTCAGTAACACAACAATACTGCTTGTTCTAATGGTATTGATGTTCGAAGTTGAGAGTACAACTCCCCCTCCAAAGCTAATCACAGCAGCTTCATGCTCGCAGACTTCCTTCACTACTCTGGATTCAATTTTGCGAAATGACTCCTCTCCCTCTGTGAGGAAAATCTGTGAGATTGTTTTTCCAGCCAATTCCTCAACAAGTGTGTCAGTATCAAAGAATTGCCTACCTGTTGAACTAGCCAAAGCTTTCCCAACTGTTGTCTTTCCCGTACCCATGAAACCAATCAGCCCAATGTTTCTTGTACTGTCTTCTTCCACCGTATCATCCTCCTAAAGCCCTAACCACGGCACTCCTCATGACTTCAATTGGTGGTTTCTCTCCAACCCATATCTCAAGGGCTGCCGCACCTTGGTGGATTAGCATTCCCGTTCCATCAATGGTTTTAGCTCCAACTTGTTCTGCTTCTTGAAGCAGTTTTGTTCTACGAGGATTATATACAAGATCCATAACTACCATACCGCGATGCATAATCTTGTTTCTCAGGGGAGATTCGGTGACTGAATGGCCGTTCATCCCTATTGGTGTACAATTAATCAGAAGGTTCGTTTCACTCAAATCTTCCCTCGTTGCTTTCAAGGTACCAGCGCGCACATCACATTGTCCTTTTGGAATTAATTTTCTGACAAGATCCTCTGCTTTCGAAAGTGTTCGATTTAGTATGTCCAGTTGAGTAATCCCTTCTTTAATCAAGGTAAATGCAACAGCTCGGGCGGCACCACCTGCACCAAGAATTGTTGCGTGAAGACCTTTGAGAGAAATTGCATGTTCTCTGAGTGATTCCAAGAAGCCTGAAACATCAGTGTTACAGCCTGCTACAGCATCATTTACTCGGTAGAGTGTGTTTACAGAACCTAGAGCATTTGCTTCATCCGAGATGACTTCTAGGTGGTCCATGATATTCGTCTTGTAAGGAATAGTAATGTTAGCTCCCTCAACCGTACCCTCTCGAATTGATGCTACAAATGCTTGAAGTTCATTTTCGAGTGTTGGTTGAATGTCATACCTGAATTCGTTCTCAAGTCCCATTGTCTTTAGTGCAGCATTATGCATCACTGGACTCAAGGAGTGGCCCAGTGGATACCCTATCAAGACAAACTGTTTCATGATAGCATCCTCAAAATCGTTCTCATCTCTGACAATGGAATCTGTCCTGAAGCCGCTTCTTTACCAGAATCTTGAGCCACGTACATGAAGGGAGCTCCTAGATACAAAGCACTGACTCTTGTGAACCTTCCAATGTTGCCCATCGCAAATGCGATGAGAGGAATTTTCGAGCCCTCCCTATTATAGACTTGTAGAATTCTTTTGCAATCACTAAGTGATTCGGGTGTAACAACTAATTTGATGATGTCTGCTCCTCGATCTTCCATTTTCACAATCAAGTCAATAAGGTCTGGAAGTTCTGGTGTGAAACTTGTGTAGTGTTTAGATAAGATTAGCTTGCTATTGTAATGAGAAACTGCGTCTGAGATTTGTTTCAATGAATTGTGTTCCACCTCATATTCGATATCCACGAATGATGCACCATTGTCAAGAGCTTCTAGAAGATAGGCAATTCGTTTCTGTTCCCTACCTGCAAAATTCCCCCCCATCTCTTTGGAACGACATGTTGCAATGATTGGAGTTTCAGTAGCAGAATAGATTTCTCCCAAACCTTCAATTTGGTCCATGAAGTCCATTCTATGTTCAATGATATCTGCATCTGATGTTGATACGAAACCTATGCAATCTTGAGAAGTCTTCTCTGTAAGACAGACACAAAGTTTCTTTGACATCGCAGCAAATCCCTCCCAATCATTTAGTTGTTGTTTGAGTAAGGAATCCATTCCTTT
>SOKL01000031.1 GCA_004376265.1 Candidatus Thorarchaeota archaeon | reverse complement strand
TTGCTTGACATTAAGGGAACGGCGACCTAGGTGAACTCTCTCCCCTTCCATGCTCTACAGGAGGTTTCCAGTCCTCTGTCATTTTGAGATACTCTGCCTTCTCTGCTGCATCGTGTAGTTCCATCACTGTTGCAAGGTGGTTTCCATGGTCATCTCGAATCGGGTAGATATACTCGTAGAAATGCCTACCAATGAAGTGAACCCATCCCTCATACTTTTCCAACTCACCGCTCTTCAACTCACCAATCATCTTTAGTAAGCCTGGTTCAGCCCGTTCGGGATGGCATCGTAGGATGGATGAACTGACCCTACTCTCGTGGTCCTGTTGGAGCTGTTCACCTGCTTTCTTGTTGAATACAACAATCTGGTCATCCTTGTCTAGGACACAAATTCCTACATTGAGATGTTCCACAAGTCGTCGTGTCAAATCGAAATCGAGAGTCATGATTGCATCAAGTCACAAACCAGGTGAAAATCTTACCTCTATAGGTGTGCCGCAATAAAGTTAGTGTGAATCAGGATTTCCTCTTTCCTGTAGTTGATTAACGTAAGTGTGAACTATCTCTTATGGATCTTACAACTCTCGGATCAGGTTGTTTCTGGTGTACTGAGGCTGTGTATCAACAACTGAAAGGTGTTGAGACTGTAGTATCTGGATACTCTGGCGGACAATTAGAGAATCCGACCTATGAACAGGTCACCACAGGCAAAACAGGACATGCAGAGGTCTGTCAAATCCAATTTGAACCAGAACAGATTTCGTTTGCAGATATGCTTGAGGTCTTCTTCAGCACCCATGATCCAACAACACTCAATCGGCAAGGCGATGATGTAGGCACTCAGTATCGATCCGTGATTTTCTATCATAGTGAAGTGCAGAGGGAAATTGCTGAACGAGTCAAGAAAGAGTTTGATGAGAGTGACACCTGGAAGAATCCCATCGTGACTGAAATTGTCCCCTATAAGAAATTCTACTTAGCTGAAGATTACCATCAGAACTATTTCAGGAATAATCCAAACCAAGGGTATTGTCAACTTGTGATTGCACCCAAGCTGAAAAAGTTTGAGAAAGTCTTCAAGTTGAAACTTACATAGCACTTGTGTTACTCATACCTCGTTCCATTCTATTATCTGTCAACAAAATTATTAGACGATAAACAACTCAGAAGAGTTAGTACCCACCATGAATACACAAAATCGAATTAGACCGATAGACGTCGGAAGCTTTCCATTGGACGCTGATTTAGAGCGATATCTTCAAGGAGCATACGAAGTGGAAAGCAGTGGAGGAAGTGTGGGTACTGAAGATGCAGGCTATTTCATTTCCAAGCATAACTCAACATTCGAGAGTAAGGCTACAGCACTAGGTCCTGATGTTGCTGTTATATCCTACGCACAGTGTAGAGGCATGATAGACCAATTTCTACTTCCAGTTGTTCGTCATGTCACAGGATCAACCCACATACAAACAAGCATCGACTCAAGTTTTGGCGGTATCACAAAAGAAGATGCACAAGCAGTGGCTGTTGCAATAGCTACAGGAAATGAGCCCCTCTCAGCCAATGATATCCATTTTGCTGAAATTATTGCTCTTCAGACAGGTGCGGAAAATCTAAGCAAAACGCTCGGAGTAAAGAGAATTTCATTCAAGGCATGCATCACCGGGCCACTTGAATTATCGATGAATCTACAACGATTAGCAGGATTCCCGAGAAACTATGACGAGAAGCTTGTCGAATATTTCACTGAGGTCGTGAAAGCATTTGTAAGTAATTCTATTGTCACATCGAATTATCTGGTTCCAGAAGTAGTAACTATGGATGAACCTTCTTTCGGCCTTGAGGGCTTTGGGGACTTCTTCACTGACACGTCTTCTGATCCACAGTCAGAACATCTAATTTCATGTTGGAATGAGATATACAAGAACGTGCCCTCAGATTGTTATAGAGGAATACACCTACATGTTTCTCCATTTGAGAACTCTTTCAACGCAGATTGGAATCTGTTAGAAGCTCATGTTGGTGTATACGTCAAGCGTCAGTGGTTGGAAGACTATGACAAATTCATCCGCGCTGCAATTGTGAGAACTGAAGGACCTACAATTGACCAAAATGAAGATATCAAAGCCGCATGGCAGGAGATACTCTCTGGAAACTATGAGAAATATCTACAATCAGAAAGCGAGATGGAGCGTCACCTTCAAGAAAACATCAATCGCTACGGAATTGAGCGAGTACCTTTTGCAGGACCTGAATGTGGTTTTGGTCCGTGGGATTGGAAACACGGTAAGAGCATGGCTATTGAAACCTTGGCTAGAATGAATCGAGTAATTGATGAAACCAACCTCGAGCTGGTCGAGTGAGAAACTCAGCAGGGATATCCTAGATGTTGGAATACTATCGAAATTGCATTCCCCCCACTTTCCTAAAACCTTGGTAACTACAAGATCATTGTCATTGGAAAGATAGATAGGCTAGAAGAGACCAAGTATTTTCAAGGTTAGCTAGAGGAAATGAAAAATGACAGAAATACCATATAGTGGAGAAAAAACTACCAAGGTTGGTGACATCGAGCTTGCCTATGACACATTTGGAGATTCTTCAGCCCCTCCTATGCTGCTCATCATGGGACTAGGTGGGCAGATGATTCGCTGGGATGAAGCATTTTGTCAGGCACTCGCCGGACTAGGCCGTTGGGTGATTCGCTTCGATAATCGTGACGTGGGATTGTCAACAAAATTTGATGAGGCAGGCGTTCCTGATGTTATGGCGCTTGTGCAGGGAAAGAAGGTCGATGTGCCCTACAAATTGAAAGATATGGCAGGAGATGCAGTAGGTTTACTTGATACGCTCGGAATTGAAGCAGCTGATGTCGTAGGTGTTTCAATGGGCGGTATGATCGCTCAGTCTATGGCTATTCATTATCCCGACCGAGTACGCACTCTCACATCAATTATGTCTTCAACAGGAAACCCTAGCTTACCACAAGCAACACCTGAGGCGATGTCAGTTCTGCTTGCACCCCCGGTATCCAATCGAACTGACTACGTCAATAACTCTCTGAAATCTGCGAAGGTTCTACATGGACCCAAGTTTCCGCTGAATGAAGAGTATGTCCGCAACTATTCAGAAATATCGTATGACAGATGCTATCATCCTCCAGGATTTGCAAGGCAGTTAGGAGCCATTCTTACATCTGGGAGTCGACATGAAGCATTAAGGAATGTGAAGATTCCAACCCTTGTGATTCATGGGGATGGAGATCCATTGGTTCCGGTTGAGGGAGGAAAAGATACAGCTAAGAGCATACCCGAGGCAAAGCTGGTCATCATCGAAGGAATGGGACACAGCTTTCCAACTGAGGTAGTACCACAGATACTCCAAGAAATTCTACAACACACTGCTCCGTAGCAAGAAACTCATCTGGAGAATCTTGAGTTGATTACAGACTTACCTGATGGACTCAGAGAGTCTGGTGCAGTCGAAGTCAGAAAGAAACTCGGAACCATCTCTGGAGGAGATATTCTCGATGTTGGTACAGAGGAAGGTGATTTCATTAACACGTTAATGAAGACCCTATTGGACTATAACTCATTCACAGGGATCGATATCTCAAAAGATGAACTGAAAAAAGCAAGAGAGCAACTCAAAGATGCTCCAGTGATTTTCAAAGTAATGAATGCTGAAATGATGACATTCCAAGACAATCAATTTGATACCGTGTGTGCTTCATATGCAATTCATCACTTGGAGAATATTGATACTGTGTTGACTGAGATGTATCGTGTTTTAAAACCTGGAGGTAATTTCATCATCCAAGAGATGTATTCTGATGGAGAACAGACTGCTGCTCAGCTGGTAGACAGGGGTGTACATAATCTGAATGCAAAGATTGATTCTCTCTTAGGTATCCCTCATTTCGAGGCCCTAACTCGTCAGAGATTGAAAAGCTCAATCAATAAGGTTGGTTTGAGTGCTGTAGAGATCTATGAGTCTTCATGGGCTGTCAGATGCCTATTCTGTAAAGATGCACATGACTGTGAAAAACCCCTAAGGACGGACAATGTCGACTTTGTAACAAAGGAAATCGATGATGATTTGACTCGAATATTTGATCATCAGTCTTATGATGAATTAAAGAAAGAGGGAGATTCACTTAAAGAGAGAGTAAAAGTTGCAGGGTCATCTGCAGCGTCTGTAATGTACTTTTTTGGAAAGAAGTAGTCTGAATACGAAACCAACGTCAGAGATTCTTCAGGTCTTGAGTTTCTTGTATTCTTTCCCTAGTTGAAATGCATCTCCAAGCTTTTCTCCTAATGTCCAATATGTTGGTTGTTTTTCAGCGCCCGTATATATGACAGGATTCATCTTTTTCATGTCCGGTTTATTATCAGACATATTCTCTTCATCAACATAAGA
>SOKL01000261.1 GCA_004376265.1 Candidatus Thorarchaeota archaeon | reverse complement strand
CAACTCCATGGGACTTAATCGCCTCTAGAGCTGCTTCTTTCATCTTTGGATTGTTACTCAAATTGAGGTAGTTGTTACTGCAAAGCATGATTACTTCTTTGCCGTCAATTTTAGCACTAGGAGTCGACGGACCTTGTAACTCTCTGATCTTCCAATCAAAATTTTGTTCAACGAGTGTGTTGTACTCGTCTTTCATCCAACCAGTTGGATCTCTAGCCATAATCTTCACCAAATACCTGAAATAATCTTTATACGCCCTCTGAAAATGGGGCGAATCTAAGCGGGCCGGATTTTTCAGCTATATATGACCTTCGCTTCGTTCATTTTTCAAGCCATGAATATTTCACTATGTGGATAAGAAATCATGTCACTCTAGTCGTGCTTGATGAAAGTGCCTTCACGGTACTCGCTGAACGCTTCATCAAGTTCCTTTTTGTTATTCATGACGATTGGTCCATACCAAGCAATTGGTTCTCCAATCGGCATTCCCGAAACTAGCAAGAAACGGAGCTGCTCGCCCTCTGCTTTTGCAACGATCTGTTCTCCATCCTCAAACAACACGAGATGATTCGATTCAATCAATCTCTCTTTGCCTTCATCAAAGTATCCGTTTCCCTCGAACACAAATGCAAAGACTGTGTGACCTTTCTTTACAGAGTGAGTGAATTCCTTTCCCGCAGGAACAGTCACATCCATGTATTCTGGGTCTGTGACAATCTCCGTTACAGGACCGCAGGTCCCATCCATTTTTCCACAAATGATTCGTACCTTTGCACCGCTCTCCGTGACAACTTCAGGTATCTCTGACTCTTTGACATCCTGATATCGTGGGTGCATCATCTTGTTAGAGCTAGGTAGATTAGCCCACAATTGAAAACCCATCATCATACCATTCGAGCGGTTTGGCATTTCTTGGTGAATGATTCCACTGCCAGCTGTCATCCATTGAACGTCACCAGATTCAATAGAACCTGCGTTGCCAAGACTATCCTCGTGCTTGACTCTGCCCTCAATCATGTAGGTTATTGTTTCGATGCCCCTATGAGGGTGCCAAGGAAATCCCTTCATGTAATCGTCTGGGTTGTCAGAACCAAAATGATCAAGCAGCAGGAATGGATCCATAAGTTCGGTTTCCCTGTATCCAAAGACACGTTTCAGACGAACTCCAGCTCCTTCCATTGTTGGCTGGCTTTTCATTACCATTTTGATTCTTCGAATGTCTGCCACTAAATAATCACCATTAGAACAGTATGCAATTCATAATTGGTGAATTTAAGTATTTTATCAGAGGCAAACAACCATGTTTTTATTTCACACAAAGTAATTCCTCCTATGTGATGAATTAGGATTGAATTGTCTATGAAGAAACGTATTCTTATTACTGGTGCATCAAGTGGCATTGGAGAAGCAATTGCTCTCGAGATGGCTCCTGAGGGTCATACATTTTATCTCACAGGAAGGAATGAGCAACGACTGAAGGCAGTGTGCAAGAAGGTCAAATCTATGGGTGGGAAGGTATTCCTAGGAGTCGGTGATGTGTCTGATGTTGATTCAGTAGATAATCAGTTTTCAGAAGCAGAAGCCATGATGGGTGGAGTGGATGTGCTTGTAGCAAATGCGGGAGTAGGTCACTTCGGAAATCTGGAGGACATGTCCGTTTCCCAGTTTGATGAACAGTTCAACACGAATGTCCGAGGTGTGTTCATGTGGATGAGAAAGGTCCTACCAGGAATGAAGTCCAGAAATACGGGACAAATCCTCGTGACCTCTTCCAATCTTGGACTGAAGACCTCTGCAAGGACGAGTGTCTATTCAGGAACAAAGCATGCAGTGCAGGCTATGGTTTGGTGTCTGAGAGACGAGCTGGAGGGAACTATGGTAAAGGCTGCAACTATCAATCCTGGTTCTGTTTCAACTCCGTGGTTTGATGGAAAGGATGTTAATCGCGATAATATGCTCACTACGACAGATGTGGCAAAGGCTGCTAAACTCATCATCGACCAGGATGAAACTAGTAATATCGATCACATTCTCTTGCTGCCAGGAAGGAGTTGACCACCACTTCCTATATTTTAGTAATCTCTCTGATGAACCTCACTAGATTCTCAAGTACCTTATCTGCGATTTGCTTTCCTTTCTCCTTCGTAGCCTGGGTGGAATATCCAACAACACCTGAATTGGTTATTTCCTTGAAGTTGTATGATACTGATGCACGAGGTCCTGTTGCTGACATGTCTGGAGATATAAATCCCGGGACCAGACTCTTGCCAGGCTCATCAACTCTCTTGTCCTCAAGGACTCTTTGTCCAAGATACCAGGCAACAGAGGTTTCCATGTCGCATGCGTGATACAAAGGTGGAGTTACTATCTCTCTAATTTTCTCTCCGACCATATTATACCAATTAGCATGGTAGACCTTCGCATCGATATTGCCTTGCATATCGTGTAATGCATTTGAGATCGCTGTTTCATTTCCACCATGTCCATTGACCAGGACAATTTTCTCGAAACCATGTTGAGCAAGAGAATGACAGATGTCAGCAATCATACTTGATAGAGTCAACTCACTGAGAGTGATTGTGCCTTTGAATTCCATATGATGTGGTGAGAACCCAAAAGTGATTGTTGGAGTCACAACAACCTTTTGCTCATCCCAAATCATCTCAGCTGCTCTGTGAGTGAACTGAGTCGCTATGTAATGGTCAGTACTCAGTGGAAGAGCAGGACCATGTTGTTCAGTGGAACCAATTGGGACAAGTGCGATTTTGCATTCTTTGAGTCGCTTCTCAACCTCTTGCCAAGTCATATTTGCCAGTAGATATTCCTTCTCCATCATCAGACCTCATTCTTCACCACCAAACACCGGTGACAAGTGAATTAGCATTTGACCGTGAAAGTTAAGGATTCCGGATTTCAATTATCATGCACTCTCTGCGGAAGACCACCTTTATCTGATGAACACTCCTGAATCTAGAGTATGTATCATGGTAAGCTGGTATCCCTAAGAGCTTTAGAGATATCAGATCTTGATGATCTCCTTTGTTTCTACAACACACTGGAACTGCGGAGTTTTTTGGGTCCACCCATCGTTCGTTCAAGAAGATACATGGAAGAATGGCTAGTAAAGGCGTCAGTATCGGATCCATGGAATGACGGACGTCTTGTATTGGTGATAGAAGAAAAGGAAACGCGCGAATTTCTTGGCATAGCTCGTCTGGAAGATATCAGACTCCCTCATAACCGTGGTGAGATTGGAGTTTCCATTTATGATCCAAAGAATCGAGAGAAAGGGTTTGGAACAGATGCGATGGTAGTTATGCTCTGGATTGGATTTCAGATTCTAGGATTAAACAGTATTTATCTTGATACTATGGAGGACAACAAAAGGTCTATCCACATCTACAAGAAAATTGGTTTCAAACCTGTTGGCATTTTACGTGAAACAGAGTACATGGATGGAAAACACAAGGGGCTTTTGATAATGGATATTCTAAGAGCTGAATTCCTTGACCAATACTCCCATGTATTCAAAGACCCTCAGTAGTTTCAGCCCTCATCAATTCACGATTTCGCTTCACTGCGAAATACATTGGAATTACACTAATTGGGTAGAGTGTCATTGCAATTGGAAAAACTAGTACTCCAAACGCAGTCATGCTGGTGAACATGCCGAAGCTGAGCATGATTGATGTGACTAGCGTTCCAGTCTGTCTTGGGAATGTCCACATCACTCTGGTTAGAGCGTATGACCTTCCTCGCCTCTCTTGGCTTATTTCACCCATAAAGAGTGAATTATTCGCTGGCTGCGCCATGTTGGAAACAGCTTGACGTGTGACATAGAACACAGCCATCAAAACAAAACCTTCAGGTCGGGGAGAGAATACTATACCCAAAGTAAGAATCGGAGCTAGTATGTACAAACCTGTAATCATTTTCAGTTTCCCTGTTCTCTCACTCATTAGACCGACAAAGAGAGTTCCTGATGCAAGAGTCAAATTCGCTATCGCAGGAAGACTGCCAAGAACGAACTCACTAGGATTGAATGCGTCAATGATCCAGAGAATCATATATGGCACAACCATCCCTGAACTAAAGCCCATAATGATCCGACTAACACCAAAAAGAGTTGTAGTCCTGGCATCATTCTTTGCATTTTGAGTTCGTTCGAGTTGAGTGTCAGTGACTTCACTATTATTCAGCATGCCCTGTTTCTTCAACCATCTTTCAGTGGCGAATCCCACAATTCCTGCTGCGATCCTAAGGCCGCCCATAATGAAGAATAAGATCATGTATCGGACCATAACCGGATCAATTCCTGGAAAGGCCGTTTCATCCAGAATGAATCCTCCAAGGAATGGGCCAACGATTGCAGCCATTGTGGCAATTGCCATTGTATAGCCATACGATTGAGTGCGTTCTTCACCA